>JBLIFI010000033.1:0-18418 GCA_047633715.1 Flammeovirgaceae bacterium | reverse complement strand
AATGTGAATGTCAATAATGAATACAAACAGGAAGCAAATTGGTATTCGGCTTTGGCAAATCTGAAATTGGAGGAGACAGAAAAGGCAAAATCAATTTTGGAAGCCATTGTCTCCAACAACAGTTTGTATTCCCAAAAAGCAAAGCAATTGTTAGAGAAAATGTAGAGTTGGCTTTAGCAGAATCAGTTTTTTACATCCATTTCTTTGTAGAGGTTTACGAACCTGACTCTACAAAGAAATGGATTTTTCGTTCAATTCAGTTTGATTGAAACTTTCCAAACAATAATTCCCTTTCTCTGTTTAGCTTCTATATTTGGAAATATTCTAAATAAGGGCATAATTTATTAGGCAAAAAGCCGATTATTACCGAATTTTGCCAATTCAAAACAATAAAAGATTGCAAAATGCTAGAAATCAAGAATTTACACGCTTCTATTGAAGATAAAGAGATATTAAGAGGAATCAATTTGACAGTAAAGGCGGGCGAAGTCCACGCAATTATGGGTCCGAATGGTTCAGGAAAAAGTACTTTGGCTTCCGTTTTGGCGGGCAGAGAAGATTATGAAGTAACCGAAGGTTCTGCCAGCTTTGATGGAGCAGATTTGTTGGATATGAATCCTGAGGAAAGAGCTGGAGAAGGCGTTTTCTTAGCGTTCCAATACCCAATTGAAATTCCTGGTGTAAGCAATACCAACTTTTTGAAAACGGCTGTGAACGAAATTCGCAAGTATAGAAACTTGCCCGATATGGATGCAGTTTCTTTCTTGAAAATAATGAAAGAGAAAATGAAATTGGTGGAGATTGACCAAGCATTGCTTTCACGTTCATTAAACGAAGGTTTTTCGGGTGGAGAAAAGAAGAGAAACGAGATTTTCCAAATGGCAATGCTAGAGCCAAAACTCGCTATTTTGGATGAAACAGATTCTGGATTGGATATTGACGCACTCCGAATTGTTGCCAATGGCGTAAATGCACTCAAAAACAAAGACAACGCAACTATTGTTGTGACTCACTACCAAAGATTGTTGGATTACATCGTTCCAGACTTTGTTCATGTACTTTACAAAGGCAGAATTGTGAAATCTGGTACAAAAGAATTGGCAATGGAGCTAGAGGCAAAAGGCTACGATTGGATTAAAGAAGAATTGGAAACTGCTTAATAGTATTGGGTAGTGAGTAATAAGTACTGAGTAAATTATAGAAATGCTCTAATTTGTATTGCTTGCTAATCAATCCAAGGAAATCAATTTGAAAAGAACTTAGTTAGTAAAATCTCACTACTAGCTACTTGGGCGCAAGTCCGATAAATACTCATTACCAATATGATTTTAAACTCAAAACAGCAAATTGCCGAAGCATTCAAGCAATTGGAAGCAAATGCGAATGGCATGGCAAATTCCCCTTTCCATAAAGCCAGAAAAGAGGCGATGGCGGAGTTTGAGCAAGCTGAGTTCCCCACAAATAAGCATGAGGAGTGGAAATATACGAATGTGAAGCCTTTTTTAGAGAAGGAGTTTGCAGTTGGAAACTCTTCGGAAATTACTTCTGAATTAGTTGACAAACATAATTTTGGAGAGTTGGATGCAGAGATTTTGGTTTTCGTGAATGGAAACTTCCAAGCCGATTTATCTCGTGTTTCTGATAACTTGGCTGGAGTCACTATCTCCAACCTGAAAGAGGCGCACAAAACGAATGCGGCTGACATTGATGCTCATTTTGGGAAATTGGCAAAAGTAGAAGGCGAAACATTTACTGCGCTTAATACTTCTTTTGCTCAAAATGGTGGATTTGTAAAAGTGCAGAAAGGCAAAGTGATTGAAAAACCAATCTTATTCCTTTTCTTTTCCGACACGCAAGCAGCCAATTCCTTCTCGCAACCAAGAAACTTGATTATTGCTGAGGAAAATTCACAAGTTTCTGTGATTGAGAACTTTATCACATTAGGCGAGCATGAAAGCTTGACGAATAGTGTAACTGAAATTGTGGTGGAGAAACGAGCAATCGTCAATCACTATAAAATCCAAGGGGAGTCGCAGAGCAATTTCCATGTAGGAACTACGCAGGTTTTGCAGAAGGGAAATAGCAATTTTGCCAACACTACCATTACCATGGGAGGCGGAATTATCCGAAATAACCTCAATGTTGAAATGGATGGCGAGCATATTGAAACCTATATGAATGGTTTGTTCATGCTCAACGGCAAAAGCCATGTAGATAATCATACGGTGGTTGACCACCAAAAGCCAAATGGCTACAGCAATGAGCTGTACAAAGGCATTTTGGATGATAATTCTACGGGAGTTTTCAATGGTAAAATCTTCGTTAGAGAAGATGCGCAGAAAACTAACGCATTCCAGACCAATAACAACATTATTCTTTCTGATAAGGCAACTGTGGACACCAAACCGCAATTGGAAATTTGGGCAGACGATGTGAAATGTTCTCACGGAGCAACTGTTGGGGCATTAGATGAAGAACCACTTTTCTACTTACGTTCTCGTGGCATTCCGAAAGACAAAGCAAGAGGCTTGCTCATGTTTGCGTTCGCAACTGATTTGCTAGACAGAATAAAAATTGAGCCTTTAAGAAAGCATGTAGAAGAATTGATTGCTGCCCGTTTAGGTTACGAAGGTTAGAAATTCTTGATATATTGAAAAACCCTCCTTGAATTTTATTCAAGGAGGGTTTTTTGTGTAGTGCAAACAAGTAGTTTAATAATCTTCACAATTACCTGTGATGAAGTAGTTGCAAGAGATATGGCAATTAGACTTTGTTAGCTCTCACTTCTTATTATTTCTTTTACCCGCTCTTCTGAGAGTCCTGTTAGTTCGGGAATCTCTGTGGAAGACATGTTTTTGCTCTTTAGTCTCAATACGAAAGATTGTTCTTTTTTTAACTCGCCTTTCTCCATTCCTTCTTCAAAAGCCGTATCCAAAGAGTTTTTCAAATCTCTGTATGATTTTAAGCTATCCTCATAAGCATCAGCTTCTTCTTTGCTGAATTTAGCAATCTCAGCTACCTCAAAAAGCTTTTCAAAAACACTTTCTCGTAGCTCATTGGGTACTCTGTTCAATTTGTTGAGGTTACGAATTACGTACATCCATTTGTCAAATCTGGATTCAAGCAATTCGACTGGCTTATTGAATTTGGGCATTTCCAAATAAATGAATGTCAGTTTATTGTAAAAGACTTTGCAAGTGTCGGTGTCAGTTAGTTTTACATCGTACCTAAATTTATTTGGTTCTTTTATATCCGAATCGAATATGAAATCTAGAATAGCTATCGTATAGACTGCTTTCAACTCAAAGCTCCAGTCAGAACCTCTTTGGGCTTGTTCACGAATGGGAAAAGTCGAATAATAAACAGTTCTATCTTTGAAGAACTTTTGCTTAGTCTTTTGAAGCTCTACAATGAACTTATCTCCAGCTTCATTTTCGCAGTACAGGTCGAATACTGCTTTCCTATCTTCTTCATTGCTTCCAAGCCGATCGTTTTTAAGATAAGTCAAACTTGTGATTCTTCCCTGCTCATGTTTGAGAAGTTCGTTCAAAAAGTCCAGCAACAATTCCTTGTTCGGCTCTTCTCCAAACAAGCGTTTGAAGCCGTAATCAGTAAACGGATTGATATATTTCTCTACGAATTCGGGCATTTTTTCTCCTTTTCAATAAATATAATCATTTCAAATTTTAACATATTTCTTAAAGCCACTTTTCTACTTACGTTCTCATGAAATCCTGAAAGACAAGGCAAGAGGTTTGTTGCTGTTCGGGTAGTTGTAAACATGTAATGCTGCTTTTGGATATTAAAGGCACAAGCGGACGCTTGCGCTATGATTTATTGTGGCTTTGGTATTACTTATTTCCGACATTTCCCACCATTAAAATACAAATCGCTTATTTTCTACAAAACACTTAATTATTTGATTATCAGAAAGTTATTTATATCCATTTTATGCAAAGGTGTCTGACAACTAATAAGCTAAATTTTGTTCATTTCACGGGAAAGTAATAGTTAAAATACTAATTATTTCTTTCAACTCCATTTTCCAAAAGCTTAATACAATTTATAAAAAGCCATATTTTCTATTTAAAAAACTGATAATCAGTTTTTTATTAAATACAGGATTTGAAAAATTAGGGTGGGAAATGTCGGTTATTTAACACTACCGAATGTTTTTTAGCTTTCTATTTATCCTAAATTTTCTCAAATAGTACTATAAATCCAATTTGTAATAATGTTCCAAAAACAGAAGGTAAAAATTGGCTATATGGTTGGTAATTATCCAGAACAGTTCCTGAGAATGCAGATAGTAGTGCAGTAAATACTCCAATCATTTTAAAAATATGTTCATAAATATACATGTTCTTGTATCTCTTTTTTGGAATCAAGTAATGCATAAAATCATAAGTAACTACTATTAATAAGGCTCCAACTGTACTGTAAACTATTATTGGCGACCAGTACATTCCAATAGACTTGAAATAGTATAAAAAGTAAGAAACTGAAATAAGCGAGATAATTGCAACTGATATATCGATTAACTTTGGGCAACCGCATCAAAAAAAGCACTTTTTTGATATAAAATCATTCAATATTATCTTAAAACGTAATCATTAAATGATTTTACACATTTTTGATTTCTAATATTTCAGAAAATCCCCAATTATATTATACCTTAACTGTTATGTTGTTTTTTTTAAAGACTTAATTTGATTGTTATGCGATTATTATAAAATATTACTTAACACAATATATAATTATTTTCGTATAACAATTATATCATAAGAAAACTAGGTTTAAATCGCCTAAATTAGGTGCGGTTGCCCTGTCGATTAACTTTGGGCTATTGGATTTAGTTTTTAAGGTTCTATATCCAGAGAACCCATAATAAGCACTTAATACAGTTATTATTAACAGGAAAGTATTTCGTTTAAAAATAAATACTCCAATTAAGCCTGTCAGTACAACGGTTATCAAGAAGATTAGGAAATAATTCCCACTTTTTGTAAGCTGTTTTTTGCCTTTTTTGGTAAGCAAGGCTATTATCCCAAGTAATATGGCAATTGAGCCTGCAATTACATGAATTGTAATATTTGAATTGTGTAAGAAGGAATAATCAGTCATGTTTATAATTCAGCTATTTTTTCTGATTTCATTGTTTCGTGATTCCAGAAATAGAGTTCGTCAGTCAGGTTTCCATTTCCATTATGAGTCAAGATTAATTGATTTCCGAAGCCATCTGCACCAATCGCTATTCCATTTTCAGGAAAGCCATTCCATTCACGTGCATTCTTTGTTTCGAGTCCTATGTGATTGCAAGTTCGGCTTATTCGTTTTCGGTCAGATTTGTCGAAGAAGGGATAGAGTTCAAATGCAAATTTGTTCGAAATCAATAATTCTCCACCATTTGATTTTATCATTCGGTTTTTGAATTCGGTCGGGAATTTTACATTCAATTCTAGCTCGGTTTCTTGTATGTATTTTTCTTCAATTGGGAATGGCATTTTGCGGTTCGGTTAAATTATGTGCAGGGTTCTTTATTCATAATCAGGTATATTCAAGCCTAAAATCAAATTTCTGTGAGCGGTCCAAATTCCATCTTTCTTTTCGAGTTTTACAATTCCAGAGCCACCTCTGTTTTTATGAGATTGTTTTTTTTCTGAGCTGAGTTTTGGGTCACTTTCAAAAAAATAGCTGTCAATATAATAAGGAATGGTAGTAGGTTCTTTCACATAAATATGAATATGTTCAGGCTCTTGAACTTCGGGATATGGTGCGGGTCTGAAAGTGTAAAAAGTGAACTTCCCATCTTTGCCTGTTTTTAACCATTCACGATTATTGTCCGTGAGTTTTCTCCCAACCAATTGGTTTTTCACTTGGCTGATAAATTCCATTTCCGCCTGTGTGATATATGTAGAGTAAAATATTTTCTGCGGGTGTTTTTCCGTCTTTTTGAAATACAGTTCCTGTTATTTTAATTTTAGGCTCATTGTTCTCGAAACCTGGTAAAGTATCAGTTGTTTTTGGTTTACTATTCAACATAGTAAAATCTAAAACTGCTTCGCAATCTTGACAAGGTCCGCCTACATTTTGTTCGGTAGTAGACTCAGGTTGCCCTTCGCAGGAAATAGTAATAAAAGCCAACAATATAATTCCCAAATATTTTTTCATTCTCGGTGTCTTTCAACTATTACACAAAAATTATACGTACTCTAAAGTACGAATAACTCTCTCAAAAGTAATAAAGAGTTTGTAGAACCGTAAATCATGTTGGGTTTGAGAAATTCACTCAGAGTTTTTTGCAATTCTCTTTTGGAGTAGTGAGCGCGAGCTGTGATGGATTGTGAGGAACTGTTATTGGAGCTTAGTCGTATTTATGTAAAAACGAGCGGACGCTCTAGCAATAAAAAGGTCGTAGGAAAATATCCTACGACCAGATGAGTCTATTTTTCAAAAATTGTTCAACTAGTAAAACTAATGGTGTTTTGATTTTTTGTTTTTGCTGAGGAGCAGTATACTCTGTATTATGATACTTTACTTGAATTAAATAATCATTAAATCCATAGTCTTGAAGCTGTTCAATGTCAATTGTTTTAGTAGAATTATTAAATAACTCTAATATCGTTCTATCAAACTGGAATTTATACCCTCTAAGTGCTATATATGCTCCATCCATTTGTTAAAATTTTAATCTTTGATTTTTAGTGCTGTTGATTTGTATTGGATACCGCCAGAGAATGACGCACAACTTATTGATACATATAACCGTTACGTATATATTT
The DNA here is from genome assembly GCA_047633715.1 of Flammeovirgaceae bacterium. GTDB lineage: Bacteria > Bacteroidota > Bacteroidia > Cytophagales > Flammeovirgaceae > JBLIFI01. The sequence continues at coordinate 11,636 of JBLIFI010000033.1, read as the reverse complement.
CTTACAACCAAATCTAGTCTTTCAACGTGATAAATCAAAATAAAGTAGGCTCACAAATACTTTATAGGCTAAAATATCTATCTTAAATATGTTGACTTTTTGCCAAATAAATTATGCTTTGAGAGGAGACGAGTTATAAATCTCTAACTCCAAAGCAATACAACTCCCCACCGCAATCAATTTTGGAAGCCAGTAAATTGCTTTGTTGCTTCAATCGGAAATCAGGTTTTGTGAGTGAGATGGTTTCCCAAATCACGTTCAAGGCTTTTAAAATTGGCGGCACACGGCTAGCTGGCTTAACTCTCAGGGTTTATTGGCGAGTTTTCGGAAAGGCAGGTTTTGGCTCGTCAATAGGCGACCTGCGCAATCGAACAAAAAAATTGTATTTTATTGCCAAATAAATAAACAAATGCTCAATTCAGTAAATAGATTATGTTCTGGTGTGATAGCTTTGAGAGGAAATCAGTTATAAACCTCTAATCCCAAAGCGATGCAATTTCCCCATTACCAACTCAATTATGTAGCTCATGGTGTTTTCGATTTACTAGAAAATGAGCTAGAACTTTCACTCAACTTGGCAGATGTCCTCACGATTCTTTCTTACCAAAGAGGTTTTTATGAGGAATTGAGCTTTGCCGAAAAAAATGGTACGAATCTCCAACTCCTTCAATTCATCAGAATCAATGCCAACTTAGATGGGCAGACCTATTCTAGCGAGCAAATAAAAGAAGTGCTCAGAGCAGAGGAAAGGCTTCTGTTGGAGATGGATTTTGAAGACGAATACGATTGAATTTGTGAAACAAGCGGTTAAACAATCCATGAAAATGTATTTCATGGATTCGGCTTGGGTGCAGTTGTCTGGAAAAGAAATATACTCACTCAAGACCAAAAAGCCTTTTCCAAATTTTGGAAAAGGCTTTTTGGTCTTTCGAAAGCTTTAAAAAGAGAAGTTTTTCTCTTTTTTTATTTCTTCTCCAATCCTTCACTAATTTTCTCTACCATTTCCTCAGTGATTCCAGTTGCAGAGAAACCTCCGTCATGAAGCAAGTTTTGCATCGTAACCATTCTCGTTAAGTCCGAGAATAGGGAAACTACGTAATCTGCACAAGACTCAGCCGAAGCATTTCCGAGTGGAGACATCATGTTGGCATATTCGAAGAAAGCATCGAAACCACCAATTCCTTTTCCTGCTGTGGTTTGGGTTGGAGATTGGGAGATTGTATTCACTCGCACTTTTTTCAATTTCCCATAACGCTGTCCGTAGCTTCTGGCAATAGATTCGAGCATAGCTTTTGCCTGAGCCATATCCGAATAATCAGGGAAAGCACGCTGTGCGGCAATGTAAGAAAGTGCTACCACAGAACCCCATTCGTTAATGGCATCCATTTTCTCGGCAACTTGCAACATTTTGTGGAATGACATAGCAGAAATATCCAAACTCTTATGATACCAATCGTAGTTCAGGTTTCCGTAAGTTCTCTTTTTTCTCACATTTGGGCTCATGCCAATTGAGTGGAGAACAAAGTCAAGCTTTCCGCCCAGTTTCTCCATTGCCTCTGTGTAAAGGTTCTGAATATCTTCTTCCGAAGTAGCATCTGCAGGAATTACAATTGTATTGCATTGCTCGGCAAGTTCATTGATTTTTCCCATTCGTAATGCAATTGGTGCATTGGTCAATACGAATTTTGCACCTTCTTCATGCGCTTTCAGAGCCACTTTCCAAGCAATAGAATTTTCATCTAATGCACCAGAAATAATTCCGAGTTTTCCTTTTAGCAGATTGTAAGCCATATTTTTAGAGTTTAGTCTGTTCAAATTGTTGATAGCTTTACACAAATAAGTCTGAAATCATAGCGCAAGCATCCACTTGTGCTTTTCTATCCGTAAGTTGACTTATCAGTTTAATACTAATTCAATCATTTTTTTGTAAAGAATAAGCAAAAATAATTTTTTTTGTCGGAAAGTGAAGTTTTACTGAAATTCAGTTGAAAAGTAGTTGTCGAATTTACCCGTAAAGCGGTATTTGTAAACAAATAATGTCAAAACAACAATGAGACATAGCGCAAGTATCCACTTGTGCCAAAATATTCATAAAGTAAACCATTCAAGTGATTGTCAGACTCTTTTCTCATAAATTTATTTTAGATTTGTTCCATTAAGCAATTAGAAATCAAACACCACATGTTAAAGACGCTTACCAACCAAATCGGGCAGGCTTTAAACAAGTCAGAGAAGAAACTTACTTTCAATATTCCGAAAGCAAGTGGAAGGCGTTTGGTTATTTCCGACATACACGGTTGCTCAAAAACCTTTCGGGAATTAGTAGATAAAATCGCCCTAACAAAATCCGACCAACTTTTTCTTTTAGGAGATTTCATAGACCGAGGCTTAGACAGCAAAGGCGTGTTGGATTTTATGGGCGAGTTAGCAGAGGAAGGTTTTCAGCTTTTTCCCATTCTTGGAAACCACGAGCAAATGCTTTTGGAGATTTCCAAACAGCATGCTTCTGCAGTACAAACTTACGCCATCAGAAATCGAATTGAGAACCTGATTACACCCGAGGGCAAACTCCAACCTGTTTACAAGGATTTTTTGGAATCGCTACCTTATTATTATGAGTTGGCAGATTTCTATATAGTTCATGCAGGTTTCAACTTCCAAGCTCCAAATCCATTTGCAGATTTTACTGAAATGCTTTGGATTCGAGATTTCAAGGCAGATAAGGATTGGATTGGCGATAGAATTGTGGTACATGGGCACACGCCCGTTTATAAAAGCGTAATTATGGAATCCATCCATAATCGCCATTCAATTATTCCGCTCGACAATGGTTGTGTTTTTTCTCCAGGAGGAATCAGCGAGGATTATGGGAATTTACTTTGCCTCAATTTAGATACTTTCGAGGTTATTTCCCAGCCAAACTTGCACGATGTGGTAAGTTGATTGGCATCTGAGTAAAATCATAAATGTTATCTTACAGTTGAAATAAGAACTAAATACCAAATTCAGAATGGATTTGGTAGATTTCGGGTGTGAAAAAGCGTCATTTCGAATTTCTACCTCAGAGTTTGTAAAAACTCGTTTTTGCAAATCACTACTACGATTATGAAAAAACTCTTAATTCTATCAGCCTTCTTTCTTCTGCACATCTCCGTATTTGCCCAATCCGACCATTATTTAAAAATAGGAACGCAAATTCCGCTTCAATATAATATTGGTTATGAATTCCATTATAATCAAAAGTGGGTGGGCAGTTTAGAAGTAGGCATTTTCACCAAACCCTACGATAAAATGGCACTTGGGCTAATGAAAAATTGGGGAATGGATAAGAACCTGAACCTAGTTTTGGAAGAGTCATTCAAGTATGGTTGGATTGTACAGCCCGAATTGGGAAGGAATTTGGGAAAAGGTTGGTATGTGGGGGTTTTCGGGCAACATATTAAACTGGTTGCCAAAGACCCATCGCCTACAAGCGTAGCAGATTATTTTGGGGGAACAGTTTTCGATTTATCAGAAGATAATCAAGAACTGCTAGACGGTTTGCTAACAAGCGGTGCTAGTTTGGATATTATAGGAACGCTCAGGCATGTGGGTTTCCATGTGGGCAAATCGTTTCAGACTAAAAATCCTCGACTCTCCATTTTTACCAGTTTAGGATTGAGCAGTAATATCAATAGCCAGTCAGACATAGAGTTCAGAGTAAAAGGTTTCTCCAATTTGCAAGGAGAATTGGTAGATACGATTGAAAGCGCAGTCAACAAAGAACTCCAAGATAACTATTTGAAGTATGCACATATTCCAGTTTTGAGCGTGAAGTTGAGATACAGATTGGGAGAAATGAATTAGTAGTGAATGCTTTTTTTGTGCGCAAACTATGATGCGTGCATACTTTTATGAGAGATTATTACATGTTTTTACTCAAGTTTTATCATTTTCAGCATCAAATAAATCATTACTTTAAAATTCTAAAAACCATAAACTATATCAATATAAATTATTGATATTCAGTTTTTTACAAGGTTTTTTGTGTAAAAAACCTACATCTATTTATATCGCTTGCAAGTAAATTCCCAATGATAATTTTGTCATTCTTTCGGTAAATATCTTTATTTGCACTTCTAATATTTAAAGTTAAAACAAAAAGAAAAAGTTATGTCAGAAATAGCTCAAAAAGTTCAGCAAATCATCGTTGATAAATTAGGTGTAGAAAAATCAGAGGTTACGCCAGAAGCCAGCTTCACAAATGATTTGGGAGCAGATTCACTCGATACAGTTGAATTGATTATGGAATTCGAGAAAGAATTCAACATTTCCATTCCTGACGACCAAGCAGAAAACATTGGAACAGTAGGAACAGCAATTTCTTACTTAGAAGCGAACGCTAAGTAATTTTGCTTCGAGCTAACAGAAACCAAAATTCGTTTTAGTTTCTGTTTATGAATCGAATTGCGAAACAGTTCGATTTCCTAAAAAAATAGACCTGAAGCAAGCAACTAAAAGCAAGCTTTCAGGTCTATTGCGTTTTAGAAGGAAACTGTTACTTTTGGGTGTTAAGCAAGTTTCCGTAAAGGATTGGGTTTTGAAATCTGTATGGCTTGCTTTTCAGATAAATCGAAAATAAGGTGTTAAGACTGTGTTTGTATGCAAAGGAAGCGTAATACCGCCCAGCGGATGCTTGCGCTATAGTCTTAATATTACTTGTTTCACACTATGGAAAATAAAATAACAGCACATCGTGCTTAAATTTTAAGGCAAATCCATAAATTATGGAAATTCCTTAACCACTTCTGAAATTCACTTTCTGATGGAACTAAAAAGAGTAGTAATAACAGGTTTGGGTGCATTGACTCCCATTGGCAATACATTGAAAGAATATTGGGAAGGTTTGGAGAGTGGAAAAAGCGGTGCAGCTCCGATTACCCGATTCGATACAGAAAAATTCAGAACTAAGTTTGCCTGTGAGGTAAAGGGTTTTGAAGTAACTGATTTCATCAATCGGAAAGATGCCAAAAGAATGGATCCTTTCACTCAATATGCCATTGTTGCTTCTGATGAAGCCATTGCCGATGCCAACTTGGATGATGAGTCAATCAATAAAGACCGAGTAGGTGTGATTTGGGGTTCTGGAATTGGCGGTTTGAAAACCTTTCAAGATGAAGTCTCCGGATTTGCTACTGGCGAAGGAACTCCACGTTTCAATCCATTCTTCATTCCCAAAATGATTGCTGACATCAGCGCAGGGCAAATCTCAATGAAACATGGTTTCAGAGGGCCAAATTTTGTAACTGTCTCAGCTTGTGCATCTTCTACAAATGCCATGTCAGATGCTTTCAATTACATCAGGCTCGGAAAAGCAGATGCAATTGTGTCTGGTGGTTCGGAAGCAGCAGTTGTTGAAGCTGGAATTGGTGGTTTCAATGCCATGAAGGCACTTTCAGAAAGAAACGATTCCCCAGAAACTGCCTCTCGCCCGTTCGATAAGGAAAGAGATGGATTTGTATTGGGAGAAGGAGCTGGTGCATTGATTTTAGAAGAGTTGGAACACGCTAAAGCGCGTGGTGCAAAAATATATGCCGAATTGGTTGGTACAGGAATGTCTGCCGATGCGCATCATATTACCGCTCCGCACCCAGAAGGATTGGGCGCAAGAAATGTAATGCTGAATGCCTTAGATGATGCTGGTTTGAAGCCAGAAGATGTTGATTATGTAAACGTGCATGGAACCTCCACTCCACTCGGAGATATGGCGGAAACAAAAGCCATTGAGAAGGTCTTTGGAGAACATGCTTACAAACTCAGCATTAGTTCCACAAAATCTATGACAGGTCATTTATTGGGTGCTGCAGGAGCGATTGAGGCAATTGCCTGTATTTTCGCCATCCAAAAACAATTGATTCCCCCAACTATTAATCATTTTACCGATGATGAATCTTTTGACAAACGATTGAACCTTACTTTCAACAAAGCGCAAAAGCGTGAAGTAAAAATAGCTTTGAGTAATACATTTGGTTTTGGAGGACATAATGCTTCGGTAATTTTCAAGAAATACGAAGAGTAGATACTTGGACAAAGTAGCTGGATTAAAGACAATAGACAAAAAGGTGAAGTTGATTCAATCAGCTTCACCTTTTTTTTGTTTTAGTAACAGTTATGCTTGTTCTAAATGCTCTCAGTTTATAAGGAAAACACTTCTTTGATAAATATTTGTAAATAGTTTATTAAATATTTTGTTGATGTTTTTTTTTTTTAGATTTGCACTCATTAGCTAATTAACGGAAAGATACAGGAAAATCTATTGTTAGTTAAATAGTACTGTCGCTTAAAGTCAAAAGGCGTAATTTTTGACAAAATCTAATCAAACAATTTTCAAAGTTTCAATTATGAATAAATTATCTTCAATTTTATCGCTTGCTTTTTTTGTTGCCATTTTTTTTGGCTCATGTGAAAACAAGGAGACTATTCAGCCTATCGAGACTGGTTTTGAAGAATTTAGTATGAATTATTATGAAAGCGTATCTGGTTATTATCCAGAAGGAGACGTAATTATGAAGATGGAGAGTAATAAATTAGGAGAAGAGAGAGCTGTAATTGAACTGACAGGGAAATCTAAGGAATATGTAGAGTGGGGTTCTTTTGTCGGTAATGAGCGTACTAGTGCTGATGATGGAACTGACTGTGATGGTGCAATGTCATGTGGGAAGGCTTTAAAAAAATGCTTAGATGGTGGACTAAAAGGCGTTATTGCAAATGGTCTTTGTGCAAGTTATTGTGTTACATGTGAATAAATTTTAAGTTGAGTAGAAAAAAAGTGAAGCTGATTCAATCAGCTTCACTTTTTTTTGTTTCCTATAAAAATTAGGAATTTGTATTCAATTATGTTTTTTGGAGATTCATTCGATTCGCTACTTTATATTCGCAACATCTAAAATATCTCAACCCAATAAAATCCATGATTCAGAAAGTTGTCAACCAAGTAGAATCCAACCAAAAAAATCTACCTATCGTACTCAATGCCATTCGTAAATATGAAGGTAAACCCGTAAAAGAAGCCGATATTTCCATCCAAACAGGGCTTTCTGTTCATGAAGTGAGCGATTCCTTTGAGGAAATGATGGGGGAATATGTCTGTAATATCCGAGTAGATACTTCTGGAGAATTGATTTATCATTTTGATTTTTCTCAGAAATTGAGTGATGAAAAGGAAATTCCATTTTCCGAAAAGCTCAAAAGTATAGCAATCTCCACTTTGAAATTTGGATTCAAAGCATGGATTACCTTTATGGTGCTTTTCTACTTTCTGGGCTATGTTCCCTTCATTATTTATGCACTCCCTTATGTAGCGTGGACTTTCTTGCTTGCCTTTTTCCCTGTTGTAGTTTTTATGTTTTTTTATGTAGTGTTGGCTACTTATACAAAATGGTTTGATGGTGTTGATTCCAAAAGAAAGCAATTGGTTCGCCTGTTGTTTGGAGACAGAAGATATTTTTATGGGCAGCATAAAATCAGACTCAACTTTCTGAAAACTATTTTTGAATATGTATTTGGTAAGGAGAAAGTACAGAAAGATGAGCGATTTATGGCAAAAAATATTTTGGCTTACTTGACTTCTCATGAATACAGAATTACCACCGCAGAGCTGAGCGCACTTACGGGTTTGAGTTTGTCTAAATCAGAAAATGAAGCAGCCAAATTACTTTATCAGTATAATGGAGATGTGCGAGTAACCAAAAAAGGAGTAATTGTCTATGAATTTCCCACTTTGGAGAAGCAAATCCACCAAAATGAAGAACGGGAAAGCCAATTTATATGGGAAAACCAACTGCCTAAAACTCTTTGGAACGATAATTTTGTGTTTGAGAATAGTTTGATTTCCCTTATTGGAGCGTTCATCATGATAGCTTCTGGAGTTTTGCTATTTACTGGAGAGGAATTGGAGTTTGATTTTGTCCCTCATATTTTCATGGCGCATTGGTTGCCTTTCATCTTTACCCTATTGTTTTTTTGCATTTCCTTTTTCGGAAAACTCAGACATATTATTCAGCAAAATAAAGTCAGAAAGTTGCGAGAGATTTATTTCTTTTGGAGTCAAATTTTTCAATCTCCTGAAAAGCTAATTTATGATTTTGAAAGTAGCATTGCCAAGAAAGCAATCCATCAGCTTGATGGAATTCCCCAAGCCGATGAGTTTGGAAATGAAATAGTGGTTTTTGAACGATTAGCAGAGGAGGTTGAAGAGGTAGAAAAGTCGAGATACAGAAAGATTAATTTTAAAAAAGTAAGTGAGGAATCTGTGGAAGATGAAAAGGAAGTGCACATCAACGAGCATGTAAACTATGAAAAAAGCAATGATGGAAAAGAACTAGCATTTTATTTCAAAAGAAAAGGGGAGCCAATTTCCTACTTGAGTCTTTCGCTTTTTGGAGGATTACTTTTCTTGTCAATAGTTTTTATGACGAATGTTCTTTTGCTCGCAGAGTTTGCTACTTGGCTTGAAATAGCTTTGCCTGTTGGGTTAGTTTTATTTTTCCTTCGTAAGTTCATTCGTGAATTGAGCTTTTCAGTAAATGGTTATTGCTTGCGTTTTACTCCAGCAGGTTTGAATGTAGAAAATGGCCCAATTCCATTGATGGGTATAAATAGAATAGTAAAGCCTGAAATTTTCAAAAACATTTCTTACGATACTCATAAAGGAACGTATAAAAAACTCTACTTAAACTTAGGTAATGAGAAATTTGCGAAGCCATTACTAGAAAATGAAACGGATGTGCTTTGTTTATATGAAATACGAAAAGTAATTCACGATTATGTGAGAGAGTTTTGGCATGAAGATGAGTAGATTGAGTTGCAGAAGTCTTACTATTTTTTCATCAGAAACCACAGCAATTTGAGCTTCCGAACTACATTTCCAATTCCCGAATCAGAAAGCAAAATTTCGCTCAATTCAAGCATTTTGAGTATGGGTTCTTGCTTTTCAGATAATATTGGTAATCTGTTGGAATCCAATAAGTTGAAAGTGAAAATAAATCCATTTGGAGTGATTTTCAACCCAATTTCCTTAATCAATTTGTTGGAATGGAGTAAAGGAGAAGCAACTTTGGAAGACCAACATTTTTTTGAATCCGATGGAGTTTGGAAACACCTAGATTTCCATTCGTCTATTTTTGGAGCGAGTAGAAAAGAGTTAGAAAGCAAGTTGGAAGAGTTGAGAGCAGAAGTTGGGGAATGGCTAGAGAAAACAGATTTCCTACTCCTAACTTTCGGGACGGCTTGGGTGTATGAATTTACAGAAACAAGAAAAACGGTAGCTAATTGCCATAAACTACCAAGTTCCCAATTCCAAAAACGTCTACTTTCTGTGGAGGAAATTGAAACTACTGTCTCCAAACTACAAAAGTTACTTTCCAAGCAAACAAAAGTGATTTTGACAGTAAGCCCAATCAGACATTTGAAAGATACCATTCCGCTTAATTCTGTCAGTAAATCTATTTTACGTTTCGCTTGCCACCAACTGACAAAAAACTCCAAGCAGTTTCAGTATTTTCCATCTTATGAAATCATGCTCGATGATTTACGTGATTACCGTTTCTATGAACCCGACATGATTCATCCGTCAGAAGTGGCAATAAACTATATTTGGGAAGCATTCACAAAAGCTTATTTCGATTCGGAAGGGCAAAGTTTCTTATTGGAATGGCAAAAAATAAAGTCAAGCCTGAATCATAAAGCCTTTCAGCCAAATTCTGAATCGCACCAAAAGTTCTTGAAAAGCTTGCTCCACAAACTCGAAATTTTATCTTCTAAAATAAATGTTTCAGAAGAGATTTTGACGATTAAGGGGCAACTTATTGGGTAAAATCCCAAAGGAATGAATATATGGTAGTGTGAAAAATATAAGGTTGCTGTGGACATTAAGGCACAAGCGGACGCTTGCGCTATGGTTTTTTATTGTGTTAGCATTGCGTATTCAAACTACCAAATACATTAGCGTGTTGTGTAAGTGATACGAAACCTCAAAACAAACTCGTCTGAGTAGGAATTCTACAAATTTGCTTTTCGTGATTGAGCAACCACTTTTTGCGCCAAAGTCCGCCCGCATAACCTGTGAGCGAACCATCTGAACCAATTACCCGATGGCAGGGAATAATAACTGCAATGGGGTTTTTTCCATTGGCATTTCCAACCGCTCGCATATAATTTGGGTCGCCTAAAGCAATGGAAATAGCTTGGTAAGAAGCCGTTTTGGCAATCGGAACCTCCAATAACTGACTCCAAACACTTTGTTGAAAGTCTGTGCCCGAAGGTTTCAAAGGTAAATCAAATTCTTTTCTGTTGCTTTTGAAATATTCTTCTAGTTGGAGTTGGCAGTTTTGTAGAAGCTTAGGGAGATATAAACTGCTTTCGGAGCTAGGTTTTTTATCATGAAAGCTGACTTTGCTGATATGATTTTCTGTTCCTGAAATCTCCATCCAGCCAAGAGGCGTTTGGAAATGAGCGATATAGTTTTCAGCTTCCAAAATTTAGAAGCTGCCTTCTACCAATGAATCTTTCTTTTTGAGGAACTCGACTTTCTTAACTTGTTTCAATTCTTCTTCTTTTTCTTGAATCCATTGAGATTTATTATGATTCCGTTTCGGGTATTTGTCTTCATACCAAACGTACTTCACTCCCAGTTTTTCAAATTCCTCCTGATATAAATCTTCTATAACCACAAAATTGATAAGTAGATTTTGTTTTAGTCTCTGCATCTGTGTGGTTTCTTTTAATACGGAAGCTTCTAAATCTTTTTCATACACTTTCATTTCTGCTTCCAACCTGTCTTTTTCTTCCTCAATGGCATGATCCACATATTCTAATTTTCCATCAATATGGTCTTTTGGATTGTTCCAAATCACATTTTCGCCAGAATCATGTTCCAATTCCAAAATATGCAGTAAATCTTTACTCCATGTTCCTATTTTTTTAGTTTCCTGTACATTCATACAAATCCAAGCTTTCCCAAGATATTGCGCCCAAAGAACGGAATCAATAGGGCTTTTTTTGAGTTGCTCCCAAACTTTTGGTTTCCCAAGTGGGTCATCGCCTGTAAATGCGCTAGATTCCGAAATGGAAAAGCAAATGCAGAGTAGCAATAGTATAAATAATTTTAAGAAGTATTTTTGAGTCATCTACCTAAAATATTTGTGGAAATAAGACTGCAGTTTTTCAATCATATAAATTTATGCAAATTCTAGGAATTTGAAAACTGTTAACAGGATGAATATCATTAGTATGAACGTATTTTAGGTAGGGTTTGTGTGTAAAAGAGTAATAAATATGATAAGTGATTTTTTATTGGGATTGTGGAATAAAGTACTTATTTGCTACTTCTGAGTCATATTTTGATAGTTGGTAGGAGTGGAATTTGCATTTATATATTTTTTAGAGGTAGTAAGAAATAGCTTGGATTAGGACTATGTGTTTAGGAATGTTAACTACCCAGAAAAGAAGAACTTAACTTTTAGGCAAAAAAAATTGCTTTGAACTCAAACATTCTTGTTCAAAACCAATTATTATAGGAGTTTATTTGAACTAGAAATCAGATTTTGAAATGATATTTTTGAGTGCTTTTTTTCTATTGGTCGGTTTTGTTGGAATGG
>JBLIFI010000032.1:0-18922 GCA_047633715.1 Flammeovirgaceae bacterium | reverse complement strand
TTCACATCAGCTCCCGTAATCTCAACTCCAGACATAATAATAAGTCTTTCTACTACATTGCGTAGTTCACGAATATTTCCAGTCCAATCTGCTTTTTGCATTTCAGTAATTGCCTCAGGAGTTATTTTCTTAACAGGCTCGCCATATTCATTGGCAATATCGCCTAAGAACTTTTCGGTAAGCAATGGAATATCATCTTTCCGCTCATTCAGAGCGGGAACATCTATTAAAATCACACTTAATCTGTGATATAAATCCTCTCTAAAATTACTTTCCTTAATTTCCTTTTTCAGATTTTTATTGGTGGCCGCCAAAACTCTCACATTCACTTTAATTTCCTTGTCCCCTCCTACCCTAGTGATTTTGTTTTCTTGCAAAGCCCGCAATACTTTTGCTTGAGCAGAAAGACTCATATCTCCAATCTCATCTAAGAAGAGAGTTCCTCCATTGGCTTGCTCAAATTTGCCAATTCTTTGCTTATTCGCAGAAGTAAAAGCGCCTTTTTCATGCCCAAAAAGCTCAGACTCAATGAGTTCAGAGGGAATAGCTGCGCAATTTACTTCTACCAGAGGTGCTTTTTCTCGGGAGCTTTTAGCATGCAACCATTTGGCAACCAATTCTTTACCTGAACCATTTGGTCCAGTAATCAAAACTCTAGCCTCAGTTGGAGCTACTTTATCAATCGCAGATTTGACTTGGGCAATTGCCTCAGACTCACCAATAATTTCACTTACTTTATAAACTCTTTTACGCAAAACTTTTGTTTCGGCAACTAAAGTAGATTTATCTGTAGCATTGCGAACAGCCAAAAGTAAGCGATTCAAATCTGGTGGCTTCTGAATGAAGTCAAACGCCCCTTTTTTTGTGGCTTCCACCGCAGTTTCAATATCTCCATGAGCAGAAATCATGATAAACTGAACTTCCTTGCCCATCTCCATGACCTTCTCCAGCAACTCAATGCCATTCATTTTAGGCATTTTCACATCGCATAAAGCCACATCAAAGTCTCCTTTTTTGAACATTTCCAACGCCTGTTCTCCATCCTCTGCCTCGGAAACTTTATATTTTTCGAATTCAAGAATTTCTCGCAATGTGTAGCGAATACTTTTCTCATCATCTACAATCAGTATTTTTGCCATAAGTTTTTATTTTCAAAGAATAGTTATCGGTTTAATTGTTTCTAGTCACGATTCTCCAATTTAGATTTTGTTTTAGAGAATGAATAGCCAAACTATAAATTTCTTGCCCCACTTGCAAGAAACAACTAATCACAATTTCTATTGTTTGCATCTGAAAGCAATGAGTGAGTCATAAAACATGAAAACCTAATTACGAAATTAAATATCCAACACTAAGTGCTTGAACATATTCAATTTATACTTATTTTTGATTCAAGAGTCTGATTATCAGTTTTTTTTAAATCGTACTTCGTACATCTAAATTCGTACATCCACTTATTTTCCAATTACGGTTTCAAAAGCAACTCGCTATGTTTATGTTTCTGAATCATCTCATCGCTGAACCACCAATAAGTTTTCATGCCATTCATATAAGGTTGGATTTGGTCTTTACTATGTGGGTGAAAAGTTCTGCCCACTTCTCCCCCACCCTGAACCGCTAGGATTTTATCAGAGTCAGCAAAATCTGCCACCATTCTGATTGAAGCCGAGAAATGCACATTTTCAGGAGTGTCAAAATTGGTTTTTGCTCGGTAAAGCGTTTCTCCAGAACCTGCCATCGGAGCAGTTTTCCCGAACCATTCACTCCCAAAACCTTCTCTCCGCAATGGGTTTACAAAGCTAATTGTGTGGATTTTACCCCATTGCCAAGCCGTTATGTTTGAGCCTATTTTTTTAGTGAGCTCCGTTTTTGTAGATTTTGCAGACCGAATCATCAAATCTGCCATTGTTTCTTTTTCCGTAGTGGAAATATCATCGAACCAATCCGACTCTCCATCCAGAATCATTTTCTCTAATCGCTCTTGCCAGAAATACCACTCTTTCAGCATTTCCATCCCTAATTCCTCACCCAATTCATCTAAATAAACCTGCTTGGCAAACTCTGAATAAGTTCGTTGGAAAATGCTTGCTTTTACACTTTTTAAATCTTCAATGTAATCCCAATTCGCAAGCAGTTCCCCCATCTCTGCTGTGGAAGTATCTTGCATTAATACTTTGGCAAAAATTGGAGCGATTCTCTCCGCCAACATATTTTTACAATCTCGTTGGAGTTCCCATAAATCTGTCGGAGAATAAACATCTTTCATGTTGAAATATTCCTGTAATCGTTCGTATCGGTAGCCGGGCGAAAAATGATTGGAGACATAATAAGGATAATCTGATAGAACAGATTTATTATTCGCACTCGCCAACCAGCCAGATTTCGAGCTAGTTTGTTGGGGCGTTGAATCATTCGGGACAAAACCCTTCCAATTATAAATTGGGGACTCTCTTAATAATGGAAAAATGCCTGCATATTTATGCCTTTTTGGGAGTGAGCCAATCGTGATTCTGGCAATATCTCCCTCAGAATCTGCCAATGCTACATTATGACAAGCCATGGTGGCATTTTTCAAAAGCTCAATAGATTCATTTACCGATTTGGATTTCAGCAAATGACCAACTCCTAGGCTAGGTTTCATATTCTCCAACGGAGACCAACGCAAAGAAAGGACATAGTCTTTTGGAGATTTTGCAAATCCATCATTCAAAACAATTTTATTTTTGATAGAGCGGACAGTAAATTCTTCTTCTCCTAAACTGCCATCATCTTCTCGGAAAAACAAGGTTTCCGTTCTTAATCTGAAAGGAACTGAGTTTCCGTATTCCATGAAGTTATTGGCGTTATTGGGGTCAACCTGCTCAATTACAAGGTCTTGCATATCCATATACGCATTGGTCAAGCTGCTTGCTACATAATCGCTTTTTCCCAAAATCATTCCATAAATCCCTGGAATGGTTGCTCCCATAATTCGGTTGTCGGGCAGGATGATTGCCGAAGCGTAAAGTGTTCCTGGTAAAATTCGAGTGTCCAAATGTGGGTCGCCAGCCAAAATTGGCTTCCCACTTTCCGTTCGAGAACCATCTAACACCCAAAAGTTACTTCCCCAATGCACATTCGGGTTGGCTTCTTCACTCCAAAAAGAGGCAATATTGCTTAGTTCTGAGTAAGGATTATTGACAGAACTATTTTTGAATGAATCTTCATGTATTCCGAAAGCAAACATAAGTGCAGAATCCAAAGAGCCAGAATTGGGTTCTGCTAAAACCAGCGAGTCTTCAGGGTTTGTGTGGATTGGGTAAATGGATTTGAATTTCTCTTTCCCCAATTTTTCTACCAGTTTGAGAGACAGTAATTCTGTATTCATGTTTGAGGTGGAAGTCCAGCCCATATAATACAGAATAGCAAGTGAGGTTTCTATTCTCCACCTTTCAGGTTTGAGTTTTGCCAATCCGAACTCAATATGCAAATTCTCATCTCGCTCAATGAATTGATTTATTCCGTTTACGAAAGCCTGCAAATCTCCTCTAGTTTCATCATCCAAAATGAGCGCATGTCGTTCCGCAATCCGCAAAAAACCGATGCTTCTATGCTTCTTATCTAAACCCAAGGCCTTCTTTCCTGCGAGTTCTGAAATTCTGCCTTCTGCAAAAAGCTTGGTCAATTGCATTTGAAAAAGCCGGTCTTGCGCCATCACAAAACCTTGTGCAGTCAATGCATCTCGCAAGTTGTCGGCATAAATATAGGGCATTCCCTTTTCATCTCTAATTACCTTTACCTCGCTCTCCAAACCCTTCAAACTTATTTCTCCATCTGACTGATAATCATTTAGATAGGGCAAGTATAAATAAGTTCCGATTAAACCAACCAGAAAAATTAGGAGGAAAGAAATTGTAACTTTGCGAAGCATATTTTATTGGTTGCAAGTTGAAAATAAGAGAAAAATATTGATAGTGCTATTTGGTTGTTGATAGGTTGAGACTTGCCAAGTCTGGGCAATTTAGGCTTCTGAAAATACACAACTTTTATGAGATTCAGTTGATAGAGACTTAGCAAGTCTTTGAACAACATAGAAACTTTTTTTGTTTTCTGCAATTAATACATTTCAAAAAAACGAGATCTCGGCAGCGGTTAAAAACCCTGCCGAAGGTTGGTGTTAAAGCCGTTCAATGTCTGACACTATACATCGGCTACCGATCCAGTCGAGAACTCTCAGAATTGAGCCGACATGGAATGGGTTCTGACAGGCACAGCTAACAACCAACTAGCCGTCTGCATTCAATTTTGGGGAAACTAAATCGAAACTGAGTTTGGGGTTTATAGAATTGAATTTGGGGCAAAAAGTGTTCAAATTTATAAGCCATTCCCCAAAATTGGCGGGGCGCGCCTAGCGACTTCTAACAAGCTTACTTAACTCTCAGAGTCCCTTGTGCCGAGTCCTCGAAAATATTGATTTATTCTCATCAATGAACAATTTACGAAATCCAACAAAAAAATAGTGGTTCTATCGTGAATTTGGGTGTTGAGTGCAATTCATGATTTTGAAGTTTAAGTTATTAGGTTCAAGTGTGGACGCTTGGGAAGCCCCGCTTGAACCAGTTTTATTGCTTGTCTTTCGAGTTTTAGTAAACTCGAAAGACAAGGCTATTTCTTCAAATCTTAGTTTTGTCATACCTTTTAACCAAGTTCACGATAGAACCAAAAATATATTGCATGACATAAGTTATGAGGAAAACCAAACCCCTATGAAACCTACTTTTCTTTCTCCTCTTCCATAATCCGCTCCACTACCCATTCCGACATTTCCATGGCACCATGAACCGTGGCAGCATGTCCATCAAAATGTGTGGCTTCTCCAGAAAAATAAATGGTTTGCTGGATTGGTTCAGCCAAAACCTCTCGCATTCCTTCCGAATGTGGAGAAGCGAAGGAGTAAGCTCCCCAAATATGAGGTTCTTTTCCCCAATCCATTTGAAAAGATTTTTCGAGCAATTCAGAGGGTTTCGTTTCTAGCTGCGGAAATAGCTTATCCAATTCGGCTAGTAGAGTTTCTACCACTTTTGTTTCAGGTAGTTCGCCTAATTTATTCGCAAACCGCCCCATCAGGTAAGCGCACAAAACTGGTTTTTCAGTTTCTCTCCCCATTGCCAAAACCTCATAAATTGGGCAGTTTTCTCCGCCAAGTAAATAAGTCATTTCTTCACTCCAAAAAGAAGACTTGAACTGGAGCACTACTTTCATTCCTATATCGAAACCAATTCTTTGAATAGCTTCTAGTTTTGCTGGTGGCAAGTTCGGTGTAAACTCAATCAAATTCGCTTTCAGAACACTCAACGGGACGGTAACAATTACTTTTTTTGCTAAATATTTTTGTTGGTTGGAGTCGGTTATTTCTACCTGATTAGCTTGATAAGCTACTTTTTTTACTACTGTGTTGAGCTGCGTTTCTTCAGAAAGTTCAGCGGTAATTTCGCTAAATATAGACAAGATTGATTGGTTGAAAACATAGTCTTCTGAGCCAGAATGCCAAAGGTTTTCTTCTTTAGCAAGGCTCTTCATTCCTATTTTGCGTAAATCAGTTCCATATTCCGAAGCCAAACCTTCCAAAATAAGTTCTGCGGAATCAAAATACTTCTTTTTTGAAGCAAACTCATGAGCAGTTTGCTCTGCTTTACTATAAAGGTGTGATTTCTTGAAAAACCGTAGCGCTTTGCCTAGTTTCCTCCTTTTGTTGGAAGATTTAAAATCAAGAAGTTGTTTTTTATAGTAAGCAAAATTTCCATTTTCAGGAATTTTACTAGTCTCAACTCCCATATAATCAATTAGTTGGGAGAATAAGTTTTTATCTCCATGCAAATACATGGCACCTAACTCCACGGGGAAATCAGTAAAGTCCTCGAGTGATTTTATTCTGCCACCAACTCGATTATTGGCTTCCAGAATTTGCACATCAAAGCCTTGAGCCTTCAATAAATAGCCTGCATAAAGTCCTGCGGCACCTGCGCCTATAATGATTACATCTTTCAAATTAGTCTTCGAAATCTTCTGGTTCATATTTTTTAATATCTCTCAATTTCCCATTTTCCAATTTCAAAATGGGAACATGTTGGTTCACTTGGGCATCTTTATAATCCAATCGGTTGAAAATTTGCGGTTCGGTAGATTCGCCAAACTGCCTGATTTTATTCGGGAAATCTGAGCCGAAAAGATACAAAGCCATTCCGAACTGATACATCGCTTCATAGCCCATATAAGCATATTTTGATGGAATCACACGAGTACGGCTTACGAAATCAGAAGTAAATTTCTTTACTCTTTTGGTTCTTTCATTCACAAAAAATGGTGCATAAAAGTAAATTTCATTACTGGCGAGTCGTGCAATAGGAGTTTGGTCATCTTCCAGCCAACTCAATGGAGCAATTACAGGAAAACCTACTGCTTGGTTTTGGATGGCACTCAATGCGGTTTTTCCTGCTACTTTATCGGTTGTGGCAATAAAGAAATGGCAAATCTCCTGTCTCTTGGCCGCTTCAATTTCTTGAACTACATCGTAATAAGCCATTTTGTCGAAGTTGAACACCACCGTGTTCGCCACTTTTCCACCTCTTTTCTCTATTGATTTCCGATAAGACTCTGCCAAAGCCGAATCTTTTGTAGTGGTAATAATGTAGGCAGTTCTATTATTCAAGCTGTCAATAGCAAAATCAGCACAAGCTTCTGCTTGCCTTTGCGTGCTTGCATTCAATAAAAATGCGTTTGGATTGGCTTCAATTCCGCTGACATTTTCTGACATGGGGTTCACGAAAGGCACTCCATTCTCAGCGGAAAATTTTTGTACTAAAGGCAAGCTGTTTGAATACATCACGCCTAAAATTAAATCCATTCCCATCATGTCTGGATTGGCGAGAATATTTGCAGTTGTAGCACTATCTCTGTTTGTGTCAAAAGCATAAAGACTAATTTGAACACCTTCCTTTATTAGACCTTCATTCGCCATCAAGACTCCTTCATAAAGCCCGGTTACAAAATTATAAGAGGTAGATTGAAGTTTGTTTTTCTGGAAAGGCATGAGAACAGCCACATTATAGCTTTCTTTCTTTACTATTTTCTTGACTTCTTCTTTACTGCCACCATCTAGATTGAATTTTTCTTGCAAGGATAGTGTCAGGCTTTCGTCTGTGTTATTTCCTTCTTCATATAATTTGGTAAGCAAGATTTTGCCAATAATTTCATCATTCGAATATTTCCCATAGACAGATTTTAGTATGCCCAAACTGTATTCTCCTAATTTTTCCTTTTTGAGGTTTCTGGTTTTTACTCTCCAATCGCTTTCCTTTTCTAGCTGTTCTAAAACCTTCATTCCATCTAAAGGCAAATCGTATTCAAAGTTGATAGTTGCCATCAAGTACTTTGCTTGATTCACACCACTCCAACCAGGGAATTGCTCAAT
This sequence comes from Flammeovirgaceae bacterium, assembly GCA_047633715.1. GTDB lineage: Bacteria > Bacteroidota > Bacteroidia > Cytophagales > Flammeovirgaceae > JBLIFI01. The sequence goes on along the minus strand of JBLIFI010000032.1, from coordinate 11,472 downwards.
CAATTTGTAGAGGGACTGCTTGGCAACCTGCTGTTTCCCCAATTTATATTTTGAGAAAGCATGCAAATAGAGCGCATTCGGATAAATCCCATCAGTAGATTTCCCTAAAACTGATTCTAATACGGCAATTGACTGTGCATATTTTTCTTCTTTAATAAGCTGTTTCGCATAATCATACTTACTCTGTTGCGCAAAAGCAGTTTGCACAAAAAAGCAAAAAAGTAATATCTGTATTGTTCTTTTCATCTTATCTGATAAATCTAGTCGTCTCATTAAGTAACTCATAACTCTGTTAATCGGCTAAAATAGTTGGATTATTGTTATTAGAGAAGTTGATGGGTGGAAAAGAAGAAGGTTGTCTGTGATTTCGGAGTTGAGAACGAGTATTTTTCATAAAAGTTGCCTTATCTTTATAAGAGAAGCAGTGTTGCTTGCCTTGAAACATAGTAAGCACAATGGAGGTAATTTCATGACAAATGGACAAATTATGAAAACATACAATCATATAGATTACAGACAATGGCCTTATTTCAACATCGGAATTCCCAATCAGTGGCACGAGGAAGGTTTCATGATTTATGAAGGCATGATATATCGATTTGCAGATGACAAGCACGACTTCCATTATCAGATAGATATGAAAATGACTTCGCAAGAATTTATAGACTACACAAAGAAGAAAGAGATAAAAATTCCTACTGGATTTATGAACCAACTTAACTCCTAAATCAACACTCCAATTTCCTAGTATTGATTACATGTTTTTTTTGCCAGAACATCATAAATACAATTGCTCCAACAACTACTGAATGCTTCACGTTTTGACTCTATGTAAGTCCTTATTCATCTATCAGGGCTTTTTCATAAAAAAAACAAGATGCCATTTATAACGAGTCGAGAAGTGCTGCATGAGACACGCACCAAAGGTACAAGCTCTTTTTGACATGTCTCACGGGGACGCCTAGTCGCCAAATTTCATTTTTATGAAAAAGCCCTAATTCATCTATATATTGCGAATAAAACAATAAACAATCCTTTGCATTCATTCTAAAATGACAATTACGAGTTTATTTAGTTAGTGGATTATCATTGAAAATGAAAATACATGAAATTCATAAATAAACATTGGGGTTTAAGCCATTTTAAATTATTTATTATCTGCTTTCTGCTTCCTATTCAGGTGTTCTGTCAATGCAATCTTGGCGCGAATATATTTGAGGATGGAGATTTCGGAACTGGAAGCGAGAATATCGCTCTTGAAAATTCGATTGCTCCTGGCTACAAGTACAATCGCGTACCTCCACTTGCAGATGGCGAATACAATCTCACTAACAATACGGGGCTTTGGGCCAATTTATACAGCACATGGCTAAAAATATCTGACAACAGTTCAGACCCAAATGGCTATATGATGGTAGTAAATGCTTCGCCTAATGCGGGCTTATTTTATGAAAATACTGTGAAAAATTTATGTGAGAATACAGAATATGAGTTTTCAGCCGATGTTATCAATATGATTCGTAGTGGTGTAGGTGGGCATATTGGGCCTGATATTTCTTTTTTGATTAATGGTGAAGTAAAATTTAGCACAGGAGAGATTCCACAAGATGAACAATGGCACAATTTCGGATTTACAATAAAAACTACTACAGGGCAAACAGAACTTGTACTTGCGCTCAGAAATAATGTCTCAAATACCTCAAACACTAATGGAAACGACTTGGCTTTAGATAATATTTTATTCCGAGTTTGTGGTCCTCAGTTAGAAATAACTTCATCTGGTTCTGACACTATTTGTGGGCTAGAGAATGCCACTGCTAGTTTAGAAGCCAATGTAATTGGCAATCAATTTACCACTCCAACTTTTCAGTGGCAAAAAAGCTTAGATGGGCAGAATTGGGACAATATTGATGGGGAAACCAATAGAGATATTACTATTGATGATTTTTCAATAGAGTCAAATTACTTCCGTGTTTTACTTGCGAATAGCATCGCTAATCTTTCAAATGAACAGTGTCATATCAGCTCAGCGACAAAAATGATTTATGTTTCGCCTACTAATTCTAGTACTAGTAATACTATTTGTAGTGGAATGACAATAGATTTTGGGGGTAATACACTAAGTACTTCTGGGATTTATACAGAAATTTTTATCAATATTATTGGGTGTGATAGTATAGTTACGCTAAACCTTAAAGTTCTACCCGACCCAAATATTATGGCGAATGTATTAGTTCAGCAAAGGAGTTGTACAGAACAGCCGCTTAGCGCGATTACCGTTTCAAATATTGAAAATGGCTACCCACCCTATAGTTATAAGTTGAGAAATACCACACTGACTGAAGATGTTGGCACCTTTTCAAATTTGATTGTAGGAAATTACGAACTGCTCATTACAGATAAACTTGGTTGCACCTATCGGGAGCAAGTGACAGTAGATACTTTTAATGTTTTTTCTGTTGAGCTTGGAGTTGATACTATTGATGTGGTTTTGGGTAATAGCACTACAATTACAGCATCCTCTAACAGTAATGTCAATAGTTATGAGTGGAATCCAACCTACTCTTGCACAGACAATTGCGAAATCTTCTTCGACACACTCACGGAAAATAGTTTGATAAGCTTAACTGCAACTTCAGATTTAGGTTGTGTAGCTACCGATAGTGTACTGGTACAAGTGGAGAAGTTACGATTGGTAGCTTTCCCAACCGCCTTCACCCCTAATGGAGATAAAAAAAATGACTTTTTTACAGTTATTGTGAGCCAACCAAATGTAATAGAGGTCAAAAAACTTATTATCTATGATAGGTGGGGAAAGGCAGTATTTTCTAAAACCAATTTCGAAGACATAAATCTGCCATCAGGCTGGGATGGCGCACAGGGTGGCGTGGATTTACCATCAGGCATTTACCCCTATTTTGCCGAAATTTTATTTTTGGATGGTGTAGTTATCAATTACAAAGGAACAATCTTATTAGTGAAGTAAAATTCACAAAATTGACTTTTTTAGATAACGAAAGCCCTTCTCCACAACTGGCAAAGAAAATGCTCTCCATGGGAAATAAGCCATGATTCAAACAGAAAAGACTATTTTGCTCAATAATCATTACTTTTGGCGTTCAACATTCTTTTTAATCAGATTACTATGAAATACATTTATTCAATATTCATTCTTGCCTTATTTTTTGGCTGTGCCAATTCAACAAAAACAACTCCAACTGCCAAAGAAGGGACTGATTCAAGTTCCAAAAAAACTGGTGATGGCGTTTATTCTATTGCCTTCTACAATGTAGAAAATCTTTTCAACACCACTCATGATGAAGGAAAAAAGGATGAAGAATACCTTCCTACTTCTGAAAAGCAATGGGACAAAGAGAAATATGAGCAAAAACAAAAGAACCTAGCAAAGGTAATTTCCCAATTGGGAGATGCTGATGGGCCAGAAATTTTAGGCTTGTGCGAGGTAGAAAATTTAGAGGTTTTGGAAGATTTGATTAAACAAAAAGCCTTAAAATCCGAAAAATATGGCATTGTACATTTTGAGTCAGGAGATTATAGGGGAATTGATAACGCATTGATTTACAAGAAGAAAGCATTCCAAGTTACCAATTCAAGAGTTTTTAAAATTGATTTCCCTGGTGGAGGTTACACTTCGAGAGATATTTTATTGGTTTCTGGGCTTATGGGAGGAGATGAAATCCATTTCCTAGTCAATCACTTCCCATCTAGAAGAGGCGGGCAGGCAAAGAGCGAACCGAAAAGAGTTTTGGTAGCAACCAAATTGAGAGAAGTGGTAGAAAGCTTGATGAAGGTAAACCCGAACGCTAAAATTGTGATTATGGGAGATTTCAACGATGAAACTACTGATAAAAGCATTCAGCAAGTATTGATGGCAAAAGGCAAAAACTTCGATGCTTCCAAAGGAGAACTTTACAATGCCATGGCAAACCTAGACAATGAAGGTCATGGGAGCTACAATTACAAAGACAATTGGCAAATGCTCGACCAAATTATCATGTCTCCAAACATGTTTGAGGCAAAATCAGGTTGGGATTATATTTATAAATCATCCGCAGTTTATTCGGAAGATTATCTCCGACAAACAGAACCTGCAAAGTACAGAGGTTACCCAAATAGAACTTTTGCAGGGAGAAAGTATTTGGGAGGTTATTCAGACCACTTTCCTGTTTATATTAAAATTGAGAAGAAGTAGTTTAGATATACAGTCGTAAAAAAAAGGCTTGACTTCAATGAAGTCAAGCCTTTTTAAATTTCTTTGAAGTTTTTGGTTTATATATAATTCATTTGCTTCTTAAACAGCGTGGAAACAAGCAAAGTCATTTTCTTGAAATCTGGCACTCGAATTCGCTCTTCCAAAACAGTAGTAGTAGAAGATTCTTTAATTTTAGTAAACAGTTTCAAGTAATACACATAAGCCAAATAAACCCCTGCCCTAGCCGACTTTGGAAGTCTAATAATTCCCTCATAGGCATGATCAAAATCTTTTTGGATATCGGCTTCAATTAAAGCTTTTACCTCGCTGTCAAATTTATTGAAATCCACCCCTGGGAAATAAACTCGCCCACGTTCCTGAAAATCGCTTTTCATGTCCCTGAGGAAGTTGACTTTTTGGAAAGCGGCACCTAAGCTCTTGGCAGAATCTTTCAAGGAATCATATTGAGCTGTATCTCCTTCGCAGAAAACTCGCAAACACATCAGACCAACCACTTCAGCAGAGCCATAAATATATTTTTTATAGGTTTCCGAATCATAATCTTGCTCGTATAAATCCATTTCCATGCTGTAAAGAAATGAATCTATGAGTTCTCGCTCAATTTTGTACTTATTTACCATCATTTGGAATGAGTGCAAAACAGGGTTCATACTAATTCCTTCCTCAATAGCTAGGTAAGTATCTCTTCTAAATCTATCTAATAATGTTTTTTTATCGTAATCGTGAAATGTATCCACAATTTCGTCTGCATAGCGAACGTATCCATAAATTCCATAGATTGGGAAATGGAGTTTTTTGTTGAGTGTTTGTATTCCGAGCGAAAAAGAAGTGCTATAATCTTTCGTAATTATTTTACTACATTTTAAGGCTGTAGAATTATAGAGCTCAATATGATTCATGGCAAAATAGTTTTAGCTTAAAAAATAAGTAAGTCGTTAGCAAAATATTATGGCGAATGAGCAAAAAAGGCTTCCAAATAATGCAGGAAGCAATTTTTTTGAGGAAATAGGCACAAAAGAGAACTAATCTAAATTAGTTAGACCTATCGTAAGCTTGTAATTGACTCTTGAGTTTCTTTCTTGCAATATGGATTCTGTTTTTAACAGTTCCTATCGGAATTTCCAATCTTTCAGAAATCTCAAAATATTTGAATCCACTAAAGTGCATCATGAATGGAATCTTGTAAGTATCGGTCAAGTTCTCAATAGCATCTTCCATGTCTTTGATGGCAAAATTCTGGTGTGCTTCGTTCTGAGTAATTCCAATTCCTGTATTAAGAAAATGTTGATTATCGGTAGTGTCCACAAAAGTACCACGTTTCATCATTCTCTGGTAATTTGTGATGAACGTATTTTTCATGATTGTATATAACCAAGCTTTCAAATTTGTTCCCATCGTGAATTTTTCACGATTCACAAACGCTTTCAACAAGGTTTCTTGCATTAAATCATTCGCTTCTTCCAAATCTTTAGTTAATTTTAAAGCAAAAGGCTTTAGAGCTGGAGTGAGTGCATCGAGTGAGTGAGTGAATTCTTTAGATGTCATGTCCGTTTTGTTTAAGGTAAACTAGTGTTTCGTTGAACAAATATAACAATTATGACCCAAAAAACAAGTATTGTTTAACCATAATACACACATTGATAAACAAAATAACAAAAAATTAGTAAATGTATTTTTCGACTAAATTCATCATAAAACACAAATAGCTGGTAATCAATATATTATATTTATTTTAAAGAACTCCCACAAATACACTACTAATTCCCTTTTAATATTTTTGAACAAATACTAAACAAAGCTAGAGTGTAAACAAAAACATATTAACGAATGAAAAAAAGAATAGCGCTACTTTTACTTCTACTATATATGTCTCCACAAGCAGGAATGACTTGGGGTTTTTTTGCTCATAAGAGAATCAATCGGCTGGCAGTTTTCACGCTTCCGCCCGATATGTTCCGATTCTATAAAACTCACATTCGCTATATCACAGAACAGGCAACCAGCCCAGATGCCCGCAGATACGTTGTAGAAGGGGAAGCTCCCAAACACTATATAGACATTGATATATATGGAGACAGCGCAATCCAAACAATGCCCAGACGATGGAAAGATGCCGTGGAAAAATACTCCGAAGATACGTTGATGGCTTACGGAATTGCCCCGTGGAATGTCAGCTTAATGAAGTATAAACTCACAGAGGCATTCAAAAAGAAAGACGCGCGAAATATTCTTCGGCTTTCTGCCGAAATTGGGCATTACATTGGCGACTCCAACGTGCCACTCCACACCACAGAGAATTACAATGGACAAATGACTGGGCAATATGGCATTCATGGTTTTTGGGAAAGTAGATTGCCCGAAGCTTTTTCAGAAGATTACGATTACTTCATTGGTTTGGCAACTTACGAGCAAAAGCCTTTGCAAAGAGCTTGGAGCGCAGTAGAAAATGCACATGCTGCCTTAGATTCCGTTCTGAGAATCGAAAAGGAACTCACCAAGAAAATTGGCGAAGACAAAAAGTACAGCTACGAAACCAGAAACGGACGTAACATAAAAGTCTATTCCATGAAATTCTCAGAAGCCTACCACAATGAGCTAGATGGGCAAGTAGAAAGGCAAATGCGAGCTTCCATAAAAATGGTGGGAGATTTCTGGTTCACCTGCTGGGTAGATGCTGGGCAACCCAATTTAGATGATTTACTCAAAAATGGCCCAACCGAAGAGGAGTTGGAAAAAGAAATGAAGGAAATTGAAGCTTTAAAAAATACCAAGAAAGTGAAAAGTCGAGATCATGATCATTGATTCTGTCTGAATGATTTTCACTATCAACAGATTGCAGCCATACAAAACAAATTGAACCTCAGACCCAGAAAAAGATTTGGGATTTGAAAATTCAAATAAATTATTTAGTCAAAAAGTTGCATTTGTAACTTGAATCCAAGAAAAATAAAAAATTGCATTCACGTCTAATTTCTCGCTCTTTAACATTCTATTCAGCCATCTAAGTACAATTTTTGAATAGATTAGCCTAGAAACCAAAATCATAAAACAATGAACACGCTATATAAAGCATTTTTCGGATTGATTATTCTATTCTCCTGCACAGGCTGTTTCGAGATTGTGGAACAGGTGAGCTTGCAAGAGAATGGAAGTGGAGGTTATAAATTGATTGCCAACCTAAGTCAATCCAAAAGCAATCTGAGTGGTATTTTCGCAAAAGATACTTTGTTTGGAAAAAAAATACCCCAAATTTCTACTATTGCCACAAAAATGGAAGAGGCGAAAAATAAAATTGCCCAGATGCCAGGAATCTCTAATGTGAAGTTGACGAAAGATTTTTCCAACTATGTTTTCAATCTTACTTGCGACTTCAAAAGTGTGAAGGATTTGGATAATGCGCTAGTTAATACCATCGAGTTTTTCGATGAGAAAAAGAGGGAAATCCCGACAGGAAATTACGGACATGATGGAAATACATTTAAGCGTCAGGTAAACTACAATTACCCTTCAGAAGTAAGAAATAATCTGAACGGGCAAATAAGTGATATTTTAGCAAAAGCGAAATTCACGGCAATTTATCGTTTCCCAAATCCTGTGAAGAGTGTTTCTAACCCTAATGCGAAAATTTCTCCTAGTGGAAAAGCTGTTTTGCTGACTAGAGATTTCCTTTCGGTAGCCAAGTCTAAAGAGGCAATTGCCAACACAATTGTTTTGAAATAGGAATTAGTCTAAAGTCTTTAGTCGATAGTCTAAAGCGAGAAAAAGCTATTTGCATTTCAATTTGCGAATAGCTTTTTCTTGTTATCTCATAAAGCCTCATTGCCAAACATTAAAACATTCGGAGATGATATTGAAGATATTGCTCCACTTTGCCACTTTTAACAAAGAAGAGAAAGTTTATTTTAAATATTCTGAATTGAACTCAGCTGGAAACTGGTCAATAGTTTACCCAAAGAATAATTTTTTGATTACTTTAAGCTTCAAAAGTTTTTATTCAAATAAAATTTGGAGATGGTTGAAATGGAATAAAAGAATTTGGGAAATGAATTAAAGTGAACAGCTTATTTATAGCTTTAGGGATTGATAACAAAAGCTCTGAATTATAAACCAAATCTACTTAATTTCATTATTCATTTCTTTAGACTTCGGACTAGAGACTAAAGATTAATTTTTTGCTCAAAAAAACTAAAGGAATCGTTCTGAACTTCGTGAAATACCGAGAGAGTTCTGTGATTGTGAAAATCTATACGGAACAGTTGGGTTTGATTTCGGGAATTGTCAATAGTGTGCGGAGTAAAACTGGTAAAACGCATAAAATTGCCCTTTATCAGCCACTTACTTTTCTGGATTTGGTGGTTTACGATAAGAATAATCAGAATATCAAACGCATCTCCGAAGCCAAAATAGACTTCCCATTTCACTCCATTCCATTCAGTTTCCAAAAGTCTAGTATTGGAATGTTCTTGACTGAGTTTTTGAGCAAAGTGTTGAGGGAAGAGGAAGGAAACGAGCATCTCTACCAATTTCTTTCCGATAGTATTCGCCATTTTGATGAGCAAGAAGAGAATTTTGCCAACTTCCATCTTATTTTCCTGTTGCAATTGGCGGAGTTTCTAGGTTTGGGAATTAGTTCCACCAAAGATTTACTGGAGCAAATTGGTATTCCCGATTTCGATGAACAATCAATCCGACTCGTAAATCAACTTCTCGAAGCAGATTATGACGATTTTATTGAGGCAAATGGCAAAACTAGAAATCAAGTTTTACAATGGCTCATCAAGTTCTACCAACTCCACCTAGAAAATTTTGGAGAAATTAAATCTTTGGAGGTTTTGAAAGAGGTTTTGAGCTGAGTTACTGATGCGATGATTTGCATTTGCATGCCAAATATTCAAAGCTGAATCATGTAGAGACAATACATGCCTTGTCTTTAGATTGGAGTTTTCTGAAAATAATCCCAATTTTTCCCAAAAAAGACTCAACCTATCCTGCTATGCAAACAAAGCTTTGCAAACTCCGTTCAGAAATTGAGTTTTCTGCCAAATGAACTTTATCTTTGCAGAAAATTTTAGAGGTTGGAACTGGAACAATCAATTATCAGTTCTAATCTCCGAATTAATTTTAATAAAATTGAGATTTTAAATATTGTCAAGTAGTAAGGGAAACGCAAAAAATGCGAATAATTAGATACTAACTACTTTATACTTCATACTATTACGAGTTATGGCAGAACAAATCACTACAGATATTGCAGTTGTTGGAGCGGGCCCAGTTGGGCTTTTTACTATTTTTGAAGCAGGATTATTGAAAATGCGTTGTCATCTGATTGACGCTTTACCACAGGTTGGCGGTCAGCTTTCGGAGATTTATCCTAAAAAACCCATTTATGATATTCCTGGTTTCCCAACCGTAATGGCGCAGGAGTTGGTAGATAATTTGATGGAACAAGCCAAGCCTTTCAACCCGACTTTCAGCTTGGGCGAAAGAGTGGAAGGTTTGGAGAGATTGGAGGATAATTCTTTCAAACTCACAACTTCTGACGGAACGGAAGTTTTCTCGAAAGTAGTTGTGATTGCAGGCGGATTAGGCTGTTTTGAGCCTAGAAAACCAGCTATTTCGAACTTGGAAAGCTTTGAGGGAAAAGGAGTTAACTACATGGTTAAAAATCCTGACCTTTATAAAGATAAGAAAATTGTGCTTGCTGGAGGTGGAGATTCTGCCTTGGATTGGGCAATTTATTTGGCAGATATTGCCGAGGAATTGACTTTGGTTCACAGAAATAGTTCTTTCCGTGGCGCACCAGATTCGGCAGAGAAAGTAGTTGAGTTGGCGAAAGAAGGAAAAATCAATTTAAGATTGAACTCCAACATTACCGAAGTTGGTGGAAATGGAGTGTTAGACTCTGTAAAAATCAAAGACAAGGAGAAAAACGAAACTGATTTACCAGTGGATTATTTCATTCCTTTGTTTGGATTGAGCCCAAAACTCGGCCCTTTGGCAAATTGGGGCTTGAACCTAGATAAAAATGCCATCGAAGTCAATACGCTCGATTACTCTACAAATGTAGATGGCGTTTTTGCCATTGGAGATATCAACTCCTACCCTGGTAAATTGAAACTGATTCTTTGTGGATTTCATGAAGCGGCAATGATGATGCACAGCGCATTCAAATTGGTGTATCCAGACCAGAAAGTAAGTTTCAAATACACAACGGTAAACGGAATTCAGCAGTTCTAAGTATAAATTTGAGATACTAGACAATAGATTGCAATCTGCCAACTCTTCGAGAATTGGCAGATTTTTTTTGCGCTTTCTTTCATACTATTATACATTTTTCATTTTCTTCAGATTTGAGAAATTGAAAGCAATAGCATCGGCTACCTACCCTACCGAGAACTGTCAGAACTGAGCCGACATGGAATGGGTTCTGACCGGGTCACGCTGACCGGGTCACGCTGACCGGGAATTTCCTTTGATGTGTGTCTTACACACTTTGCTAGTCGAGGTTTCTAAACCTCGACTTCATCTACGGAAAGTTTCCTAACTTTCTAATTCACAAAATCGAAAACTCTAATTTGTATCTTTTTTGCTATATTTCATTATGCAGTCAGACAACCGAGATAATCAACCGAAATAACTAGTTATGCACCAAACGGAGCAGGAAATAAACGATGAGGTGGCAATATTGAAAAGTTGCCAAAGAAATCCCGAAGCGTTCGGACTCATCTACGAGAAATACTATAAGCAAATTTTCTTGTTCATTGAACGGAGAATTTCTGACCAAGCCACTTCTGGAGATTTGACTTCGCAAGTATTCTTGAAAGCGATGTTGAGTTTGGAGAAATACAAGTTCAAAGGTGTGCCGTTTTCTGCGTATCTTTATAGGATAGCTTCTAACCAAATCAACGAGTTTTACAGGAAATCCAAGCACCAAAGAGTGATTAGTTTGGAGGATTACCATGTCAGCAATTTGTTTGAAGACATGGAAAGTGGAAATGGAGACGGAAGAACTGAACTTTTGGTAGAGTTGCTGAATGAGTTAGATGATGCGGAGGTTCAGTTATTAGAATTACGATTTTTTGAGCAAAGAGCGTTTAAGGAAGTTGCCTACATTTTGGATATTACTGAAAACAACACCAAAGTGAAAACGTATCGAATTTTAGACAAACTCAAGAAAATTGCCGTTTCTAAAAACCTTTCAGGCAATTTTTAATCACATAACAATACTATCAATTCTT
>JBLIFI010000031.1:0-19076 GCA_047633715.1 Flammeovirgaceae bacterium | reverse complement strand
AAGACCCAATTTCACATGACTTTTGTTGTATTTTGAATACCGTGCCTGTGTCAGAACCTCAGTTCTGGCAGTTTTCGGATTCTCGACTCCGATATGACTCGACTTCGAGGAAAATGAGAAAAGTATTAGTACCAAGGCGTGTTATTTCTAGAGTCTTAAAGTAGAATTAGGTTAAGTAGTATTCAATATTAAATGAATTGCTGAAAGGATTCGGATAGACAGAGACAACTTTAAAATCATATTGAACCTCCATCTAGCTGAACTTGACGACCTTCTGAATAGTTGAAAGTTTCATCTTTATCTACCATTTTCAATCGGTAATACTCCATGCCAGTGCACTTCTTACAGGAAATACCTGCCTTCTGACGGATTTCTTTGAACTTCTCAATGCACGATTCTTCTTTGCCGTAGTGCCAAGGAAGCGGATAATCATTTAATAGAATATATACTTAACATAATAATAATTATGTAACAAATTTAGCCAAAAAGATAAGGGCTATACTTGCCCCTTATCTTTTAATTCTTTTTTAGCTTGCTGTATCAGCTTATACTCTGGTTCAAACAGTTTACATGACTTTAAATAATAGAAGAGCATTTCCTCAAAAAGCAAATCATCGAACTGGTCTTTACATTCCTCAGCTTCTGGGTGGAAATACAAATCCTTCAAGCAGTTGCCAATCCACAGAATATTTGTGGTTTTAGATTTTCTAGCATTTGCGAGTAATCTCAATCGCTCAATTGCCACCTCAAAACATTTATGGTCTACTAACTGAGTAATGTTGGATTTGGCAAAATTAATTTCATCTGTAGTGTGTTTCCCATCGGCAATTTGCTGAACAGCTTTTTCTAGCCTTTTAGTATGGGAAAAGTATTCGTTTTTTCGCTGGAGCAACTGAATCTCCTCGGGGAACTCCCCTACTCCTTCTTCAACCAAGCCGTATGAATCATCTAGCCTGCCTTGCGCATGATATATTTTGCTTAATAGCATATAATGCTGAGGATCTTTCTCTTCGGCATCTTTTAGTTTCTCAATGGCTTCTCGAAACATCCCGAGGCTGATATACTCTTGAATTGTTGAATACATATTGTTAAAATTACTAATTGTCATGTCTATTGGATTTTTGCAAATTCAATATATAAAACCTTTATGACACTTACAACTAACTATCTTTATTGTAGAAGAATTTCAACAAATGAAACAACTTATATACTTGCATTTAAATGGCTGATATTCAGTATTTTAATATCTGAATCTAAGCCATTCAATAAAGACTTACTTCGCTCTGGGCGAGCATCGGTAATAAAAACTTGCCCAAATTTATCTGCACTAAGCATTTTAAGGAGTTGGGCAATTCTATTATCATCCAACTTGTCGAAAATATCATCCATCAGCAGAATAGGCTTAGTGTTGGTTTGTTCGTACATAAACTCAAATTGAGCCAGTTTTAGGGAAACCACATAAGACTTTTGTTGTCCTTGCGAGCCGAATTTTTTTAATGAGCGAGATTCAAGCAGAAATTCAAAATCATCTTTATGAATCCCCTGTGTAGTTCTTTGCGCCTGTAAATCTCGTTGAAAATTCTCTCTTAACTCATGCAAAAAAGCATCTGAAACTGTGGTAGAATAGCTTAAACTTACCTCTTCCTTTTGTTGAGTAAGTTGCTGATAGTGAGTTTGAAACACGGGAATGAACTGATTAATAAATTCAACCCGCTTAGTGGAAATTTCCAGAGCCAGCTCAGACAGTACTACATCGAAAGGCTCAATCAAGTCTTTTTGGCTAAACCGTTGTTCATAAAACTGTTTCAACAACGCATTTCGCTGTTTGAGTGCGTGATTATAGCGAATCAGGCTTTGGAGGTAGTTCCTATCTAGCTGGGAAATAATGCTATCGAAAAATTTTCGCCTTGTTTCGCTTCCTTCTTGAATCAACTCAGTATCGGTAGGTAACATAATAACTGCGGGGAACTTACCAATATGTTCACTTACTTTTTGATATTCCTTCTTGTTGAGTTTGAAAACCTTTTTCCGTTTCTGGTAGCTGCACAAAACCGAATAATTCCTCTCCCCTTTCATCAATGAGCCTGCCACCATATAATAGTCACTCTCATGTCGAACGCTTTGACCTTCCACTTTCCCAATGGCACTTTTCGTCAAGCATAAATAATGGATAGCATCTAACAGGTTGGTCTTCCCCACCCCATTCTCACCCACAAAACAGTTAATTTCCTCCGAAAAATCGACCTCCAACTCTTCATGATTTTTAAAGTTTAGGAGCTTGAGAGATTTTAAGTGCATTGAAAATAAATGAAGAATTGAGAAAGAAAAATGGTTATACTAACTAGTAAAGTTACTTCGTCTCATTGAGACTTATGTTATACAAACTATACTTTTTATTGGATTTCGTAAATTGCTTATTGATGAGCAAAAATCAGTCTTTCTGAAACTCGCCAACAAACCTTGAGAGTTAAGACAGCCAAGCATGCCGCCAATTTTGGAGATTGCTTGGTAATTGAAAGCTTGTTTACACTAAATCCAAATACATTCAATTTCAGGCTTATACAGGTTTGCTTCCCAAAAATTGAATGCGGGCGGCTAGTTGCGGTTTAACTACAAGCCTATAAACAAAAAAGACAAATCGGGTGTGAGTAATCAACAATGGGCGCATCTCAAAATGTCGCACACTAAAAAAACATACGCTGGCAGAGGTTGGGTTTATTAGAAATCAGGCATTCATAATGCTCTATTATTTCATTTAAAAAGTGCATTTTAATTTATTGCGACAAAATAGAAATGCGCCCTCAACAATTCTCCATCTGCAACATGAAAACTGCGCAATATGAATTATGTAACTAATTGCCGTTCTTCTCTCTAATTTTACCAATTTGGCAATCCAAAACTTGCTATTTTAATATCTCACTATTTTACTAGTTGAACTTACCATTCTTTCACCACCACAGGCTCGCCTTCTTCCCAGTAGTTTTTGGGGTAATCTATTATTTTCTTGTTATTTGCCAGCCCTTTATCGTAATATTCCCTCCACCTGCCTACTTTTTTTCCATTCTGATAAAAGCCCATTTCCATAATTCGCCCACTTCGGTAGAACTTCATATATCTCCCCTCCAGCTCACCAAAAGTATAAGGCTTAATTTCCTCAGTCATTGTCTTCTTAGCATTATAATAGCGAATGTTAGAACCTTTCGGGTTGCCTTTATCCCACTTTTCCTTGCCTATTACCACTAATTTATCGCCATCTCTATCCATTCCGTATTTCATCCAACGCCCATGCTTCGTACCTTTGTAGTAATAGCCTTCCTCCACAACATCTCCATTAACCCTTTTTACATAACTCCCATGCAGTGGCATTCCGTATTTTGAGTGCGCATAAGACGTTTTGATAATACGCCTCTTTTTTGAATTGTTCTCGAAATAATATTTATCAAATACATATTTACTAGGGTTCTCATAAGTAGGCAACACATAGAAAGTCTGGGTAATTACATTTCTCCCTTTCTCCTGTTTCAAAAATATTTTTTTGGAAAAAGTCCCATAGAACTCATTTCTCTTACGCTTGGGTTCTTTCTTCTTTTTTGCCTTTGCTTTGTTATTCTTCTTGAATTCCTTTTTATCAACCGCATTCGGATTCAACTCAATCGTAGGAGTCTCCTCTTCTAATAAAACAAGTGTATCGCCTTCAGAGGCAAGCTCCTGCCCTACTGCAATGAAAGTAATGGAAAGAAATCCAAGAATAAATAAATATCGTTTCATAAAAGTCATAGTATTATCTTCTGTTTCGAGAGCAAATTTACAAATAAGAGTTTTAGATTTACACAATTTGCCTTCTACTATTGTACAAAATTCAATTTTGTTACCTCAAACACTACGATTTTCGTTGAATTTTGGACTTGCCAACCTTTTATTCTTCAATCGGCAGTCGCACTGTGAAAAAAGAAAAACTGCGTTTCGAAGACCTGCGCCAGATGGGGAATTTATGCTTTCTACTCATGGAAGTAAGTTAAAAGACTCCAACCTATAACAGATGCATTAAATCTATTTTACTCTGTCCATCCCCAAAATAGGCGGCACAACTGCTGTCTGTCCATTCTTCTGCCTTTTGTACGAAACCTTGCTCAACAGGATTATTATGAATGTATTCCAATCTTTGCTTGGCAATTTCAGGCGTATTGAGCTCTATAGGATGATTGTGCTGTTGCCAAAATTAGAATGTCCCGTTTCTGCTATTTTTCTTGCCTGCCCGTTGCATCATCCACAGAAGCCATTCTCGCCTACTTTCTTTCTTGTTTTGCTCAATGGATTCTCTGATGGCTCTTGAGGTATAACTCTTCAAATCTCTGACTATATCTGAAAGAACACCATTCTCGGTTCCAATTATCAGATGTACATGGCTAGTCATGATGCAGAAACCATATACTTCCAACCCTTTTTCCTTTTGGCAATATCTGATGCTTTCATAGAAAATCTCCTTGTACTCATCTCTGATGAAAACATCTAGCCAATAGACTACCGTGAAGGTTACAAAATATAATGCTTGGTCATCGTGAAATTTATATTTTCTTGCCATATCCAAATCTAACAAAAAAAATAATTTGGGTTTGGAAAAAAAATCAAAAACCAATTAGAACAAAAAATCCAACTATAGTAAAAGTCTAGTCGGTAGCATCTGCTCCGACTCTTAACACTACAAACTGCCAAACTGAAAACACCCAAGCTTTACGCAAAAACGAGCGGAAACTTGAACAAAAAATGAAAAAAGCCGTAGAAACGCTACGAATTTAATCGCCAAACTCATCCTAACTTTCAAAAAAACGCAAGATGCTTGACCTATGTTTATGGCAGAATCGAGCGGACGCTCTAAACATGAAAAGGTCGTAGGAAAAAACCTACGACCAGATGGTGTGAAGTCCAGACGAGGACGGTTTGATGCACCTTATAACCTGTGTTCAAGCTAACAACTCTGTAAAAGACTCAGCTCACTTCTCACAAATATCCGAGATGCAAAATCTAAACTACAGTAAGTCGGGTAATTGCGACTGAGCTGGTGAGTAGTTTGGGAAAAATGTTTTACCAAAATTTTCAATTAATGAAAATATAACTCTCAGAAGAGATAATTTTCGAATTATTTTTCTGTAATAATGTATATAAATATATTTCTGGATTTGACCCGATTTCGTTGAATGGATGTTTTGTCATTAAAGTTATCCACTCCTTGAAAGAGGATGCCTTTAATGTCTTGCTACTAACCTGGTCTCTATAACGAAAGGATGAACAAAAATCACTTATAGATTTTGGAGTTGAACGTTTCGAATTATAAAGCACATCTTCTTCGTCTAAATCCCAAAATGCAAAATCAGCGATTTTTTCAGGAAATGTGTTATTTACCCTCTCCAAAATACAAATACTTCTAGATTTATTGAATTTTGGCAAATAGATAATACTATCTATAACAGAGACTCTCGGATAGCTATTTATAGCAATAATATATTTGTATTGCAGGTTTTGGTAAATTTCCGACACTTCTCTATTCTCAACATATATAGAGTCAATGGCTTTTCTATTTTGCCAAAATTCAGAGTTAGTTGCAAGATGGTTAACATAACTAACTCGCAAATATTTTATTCTGCCTTTCTCTATTTCATTGAGATAATCTGTGTTACAAATTTTATTTGAAGATACACAGCCAAATAAGACTATGAGCACAACGATATATACTATTCTCATTTTATCTATTGTTAAAATAGTCAATATGTCTATACTTAGGAAGTACGGAACGATTATCTTTATCAATTGCTGGATTTATACCATCATGACTTTCACGTAAAAAAACCTCCCCCCTTTGTCCTCTTATTACATTTGTAAGATGTATCGCCTCCAATTCACTATGTTTATAGCTGTAATTCGTTCCATCAACATTATATGGAACATTGCTTCTATCTAAAATCCCTCTATTATACTGTATTCCATGCCCCAATAATTCATGAGCTAAGCTATAACCTTCTGCATTACTAATGTAAGCATCTACACTATTTCCTGCGGAATATTCTGGGTCAAAGAGTATCGTGCCTCCACTACCTTTTGGATTACCATCTTCGTCAAGATTTGTTCTACCCGTAGCAGCACCATAATCAGATTCATCCATTTCTTTGATTCTTGCAGCTCCATCTTCAGATTCTGCATAATTTGCCATAAGCTTATCAAATGCTTCCTTGTAATGGTTTTTTCCTGAAGAAAATCCCAGTTCCTCATCCTTTTTCTGATTGTAGATTGCAGCGGATTCTTGGTTTATTCTTATTGTATCTCCAAGTGGGTCATTGAATAAAATAGGATTGTTGCCCATGGATGCATAAGGGCTTTCATGCCCAGTCGCTTTCGGGTCAACCTGTAGCCATCTAGCTATTTGGTTATCCAAACCTCTAAATTCAGTTTCATAGAGTCCTGTTGCCTCCTCATATTCCGAACCTTCATTATACTTGAACCTGCTACTCCCCTCGGGCTCGTGGTCGAGTGGTTTGATTCCCATTCCGAAAGGATAATACGCATTCTCCTGCCAAATCAATCTCGTGTGCTCAATCTCCAAATCATCGAAATATACATTTGTGGTAGATTCATTTGCTAAGTAAACTGCCGCATATTTCGAGCCATCTTTCTCCACTTCAAAATCAAGTTCAATTTCTCTGTAAGTTCCTGCTCCATGCTTTACAAAGCTAACATGACTTTGCAAAACTTCACCATTTTCATCTAATAAATGTATTACTGCATACGCATTTGGAGTATTGGAGTTGTTGTTCAGCAAGTGTAATGGAGAGAAAATAAGCCCAATTCCATTGCCAAAGAAATTTGCGCCCTCCAAACCAAATGAAGTGCCAGCACCCAAATTAGGCAGGGCAAAATTGCTTGATGTCCCGAAAGTTCCAGAATTGGAATAGTTGGCAAAGACAGAAAGCTTTAATTTATCTCCTTTCTCAACTGCCATCACCGTAGCAGGTCCCATTGTTTTGCTTGCATTTCCTCCATTCAATAAAGAAGCAGAATTATCAGTATTGGAAAGTGAACCATCTAAAGAAGTAATTCGTGTTTCAGCCACATTGTCGAATTTCCCTTCTTCTTCCGTAGCATTCTCCGTCTCCATTGTAACACTATGCTCGGCTATCTCCTCTCTAAACGCCAACCTCAAATTCCCCAAATGGTCTTTGTAATGGAATTCAGTCTTGTAAGTCCCATCCGCTTTTGGCAAGAATCTTCCTTCTTCGTGAGGGATGAACTCAATCTGGCTGTCTGTAATAATCAATCCACCCAAATAATCGGTGCGTTTTTTCAGCGCGCCATTCTCAAAAACCTCTTTCCAGAGTTTAATTCCTGCCGCATCGTAACCGTAACGCACTTCGCCTTCTTCGGTAGTTACACTTTCAGGCAAGTTCATTCGGTTGTAAGTCATTCCAGAAAGACCTTTATTCTTGTCTTCTTCCAAGCTTCCGTTCGCATCGTAGCTATATTCTATTGTGCCTGTGGAGCAGTACAATTGGTCAATATCCATGAAATCTCCTGCGCTGGCATCTGTTCCTGCTCTATCATCTACGGCAAGTAGTTGGTTGCCAGAGTAGCTGTAATTGAGCCTGTCCATTGCGCCAAATAGCCAATCGCCATCGGTGTTTTTACCAATTGCGCCCTGTCGGTTCAGTTTCAAGATATTCCCATTCAAATCGTAGTCAATCCCGAACACGGTAAAGTCCTGCTTGGTATTGATAAATCCATCACTTTCTTCGTTACTGTATCTGTAATCTGCCTGAGTCAGTCGGTTCAGCTTATCGTATTGGTAGCCGTAGGCATGCGTGTCGTCATTTCGCTTCGATTTCCACTTTGCTCCTGCAATGTTGCCATTGAGCTGTACTTTCTCAAAACCTTTGTCATAACTCAACTCCATTGCCCAGAGTTTATCGCTTTCCGCCTCCAAATCGTTAATTTTCGTGAGCCAACCCCGAATGTTGTAGGTAAAATCTACCTGTTGCAAACCTTCATCTTTGCCCAGTATTTTGGAGATAAGTTCGCCCAACTCGTTGTATTGGTAGGTCGCCAGCAACTCTTCGTCTTGTTCATTGAGTTTATAGTGAGAGGTCAGCACTCGCCCTGCATGGTCGTAGGTCTTCCAAGTCAGTATGTTTGTAGCAACTCCATTTACCGAAATTTCCATTTTGCTTTTCAGCACCTGCGAATTAAAATCATGATGCAAGGTAGAAGCCACATCCACTCCGCCCAAATGGTTATCTGCCACAATCTGAATGGGTCTGCCTTTTTTGTCATAATGCGAAACTGTCCAAAGCCAATTGTCTGTGTTTAACACTTTCACTCTCGTTGCCGTCAGCATTCCCCGCACTCGGTTGGTTTGGTTGGAGAAATCTGTTTTCGGGATATTCTCGAATTCGGTTACTGCACGAAAGTCGTATTTGGCATCTACCGCTTCGTAGCCATCGTAATAAGTAACAGAAAGCAGTTCGATTTGACTTGCCCCGAAGTTTCCGTGTGGGAAGGAGCTTGCGAAGTCGTAGTCTTTTGTGCTTCCCGATTCGACTAAAGTCGAATTTATATTTGAGACTTGGTTCTTTAAATCTGCGAGAAGTTGGCTGTGGGTTTTGCCTCCGAAATGGCAAACTCCAGTTGCTACGGGTCGGCTCAACACATCGTATTGTGTGTAGTTCCACTCGCCAGACAAATGCTGTTTGGCATCTTGCGAAAGCACTAATCTATCTAGTTGGTCATAAACCATGCGCACTTCCCCATCTTGGCTTGGTATTTTCTTGGCGATTGGGCGGTTTCGGTAGTCGTATCTGTACCAGAATACTTGGGCTTCGAATGCTTCTTGTTTTTCGGAGTTTGTAAAATCCAACGAGAAACCATTTTGTGCTAGTAGTTCCACCGCATTGGGTTGTAAAATAAACCGCTGTCTTCCTAAATCGTCATATACATAGTAAGTCTGTACAAAAGTGCCATTGCCCAAGGCAGAACGTTTCAGAATGGTTTGCCCCAATTTATTTGTATAGCCGAAAGTCTCATTTCCGTTCTCATCGGTCAGTTTTTGAATCATGAGCTGTCCATCCGCATAAATTCCAGCAGACTCTAGTGCGCTGATTGGGTCAGACTCAGCTGAAGCTGAATGTACAGTTCTGAAAATTCTGATTCCATCCGTTTCGCTATTAATAAGTTGCTCGGAGTGGACTTTATTGCCATTTCCTACCCAGCTTTCTCCAGGCGAGGCAGATGCCAGGATTCGGTTGAGTGGAGAAGACTCGAAATCTGTCTCGGCAAATGCCCAATCTGTATGAGCCACATTACTGGCATTTTTGTAGAAATTATATTGGTCAAGCGGTGCGGAGTTTTTGAACTCTCCGTTTGTGGAGTTTGCCACATAAGGCAAGTATTGCTTGGTTTCTCTGCCAAAGTCATCGTATTTGTGAAATCCAACCACATCTTTTCCTAATGGAGAAGCCCCTTTCTGTACCGTTTGGCTCGGCCTGCCCAATCCATCGAAATAGCCTGTGGCTACTACCACTTCTCTATTCGTCATGGCATTGAGTACAGTAAAATCTACTGTGCTTGTTCCTTCTTCTAGTAGGGTATAACTACGGACGTAATTGCCAACATTAGTCATAGTGGCATCAACTGGTCTATTCAGCGTTCCTGTGGTGGTTTCTGTGGAGGATTCGGAGTTTGGGAGGTTTGCCACAAGCGGTGCACCTGTCAGCATTTGCTCCGATACATGGAATGGAACACTTGCCTTTCCCCAACATCCTTCGCTCTTTCTTGCACGCACGAAGTAATCGCCCGCTTGAGTCACAGTTAGTACCTGTTGTGAGTTCGATATATCTTCGCCCAAAGCAGAGATTTGCCAAAAATAGGTATACTCTTCATTTGATAAATTATGTAAATTCAGATTAATACCCTCAGAACAAATATCGTTTTTTACTATGGATGGTTGTAGTGGTGCCGGAATTGGACTTCCAAAATCTTCTTCGAAATCCGTAAATGTCACCATATTTGATGCCCAGCAAGTTGAGTTGTCATATGGGTTACTCAAAGGTTTTTTAAATGCTTTTAAGTAGTATATGCCTAGTTCTGTTACTACAAAAGGCTGGCTGGCATCATGCATTTTTGACTCTCCAGACTCCAAATTTTGCCAGTAAAAGTTCCATTGACTACTAGAGTTCCTCGCATCAATTTCGAGTGTAATCTGTTCACAACTGTAGTTCTTGGTTATTTCAGGATACTGAACTGTATTTTCCACAAAATTTCCATCTACATAATTAGAAGCCCAGCAACCTGTTTCTAAATTATAAGCTTTTAGATGAACCTTGTTTCCTATGGACACAAAACTGTTTGTAGAGTTTGATAAACGTCTTATTCTCCCTACTTGTGAGAGTTGCCAGTAATAAATATATTTTGTCCCATACTCTCGTTCCAATGAAGCTGCCTCTGATACAGAGTAGTTATAGACCGTTCCATTGCAACCTGAAGAGCTACTTATTCTAGGAAAATTAATTGTATAGTCTCTGCATTCGACATTCACATAGAGCACCGAATTCCCTGTTGAGTAATTGGCAGTCAGCCCACCTTCACCATACCATTCAATCGTAGCACTATATTGGTCACTGCTAATCATATTGCAGTTCGTGCAGTTCCAGCTGCTTGCTGACTGTCCCACCAAATAGTAAGTATAGCTTTGATCAGTATAGCCCTCAGTTGGGCCAGAGATATAAGCAGGCCCTTCAATGTAGTCAATACGGATATTACGCTGTGCATTCGCTCTCACCCAGAATAACATGAGTAAGACAAATACAAGGCTTTGTATTATTTTTTTCATCGTATGTTTCTATTCAATTAGATTGAGTGGCCTGTTTACTAAAGGCCACCAGTATGATTTAGTAATTGAAACTCATTCCTCGATACTATATTTGTAATCAAATACCTTCACAATGTTTCCCCATTCATCTTTTATATGCTGTAACCTCCCAAAACCATCGTAGTGATAGCAGACTGTATGCCCGTTGGCATCACATTTGGTCAGGGTTCTGCCAGCTTCATCATAAGTGATTGTACTCATTTGAGCATCAATCGGATGAATCCGAATTTCATCTACTTTGCCAGTCAGTGTTTTTGTAGCTATTTCAGTATTTGAGAGATTCTCTTCTACTAAGTTCCAAATTCCTTCTACATCCTCCTGCCAATAACTAAACAGGTATTGCCCCACAGGTAAGTTTGGGATGTCTAGAATTGGATTTTCCTTTGATTTGTTTCCAGTCCATCCTCCATCAATTGCATCTCCATCTTCCTCAAAACTGGTATGCCATATTTGATTGTGGCTAGCATTTACCGCCTTAGCAATGGGGCGGAGTCGATTTGCATCCCAAAGGATAGATGTCCGAATATCATCTGTTTTACTGAATTCCAATGGGTTGCCATTTAAATCATAAGCATGATATTGAATGCGTGTTTCTTCTGGATTATCCCCATGCTTTGTGTTTATTGATTCAGGCAATATATTCTCTCCTATTATTTGGTAATTTGTCTTTTGAATATTGATTGCCCCAGCACTTCTTGTTTCAATCTCCACAGGTACAGAAAGGATATTTTTATCTAACATTTCTTGATATACATTTCCTACGGAAGCGAAGTCTTTAGGATATTTATACCTAACTGACTGAGAATTTAGGGCAGTATAATTTTGACCTCTTATTGGGTCGTTCAGTATTCCTTCAGAACCCTTAGAAAAGACATTGGACAGATACCCATTGCTAATATCATAAGTATATTCTTTCTCTGTGGTCAAGACCTTTCCATCATCTGTGAAAATGCTATTCTTTTCTTTTGTCAATTTGAATAAGCTTTCGGTGGTATGCCAATAGAAGCCTGTTTCGAATTGTACAAATTCACAGGTCTGGCAGTTTGCAGTTTGATACTTCTTCACTTTGATATGATAGGAAGTTAGTGGTCTCCCTTTTTCTTCGTATATAAACTCTCTTGTCGATTTTAGTGTATAATTGGGTACTTGTGAGAGATACCTGACAGCATAATAATCCTCTTTCAATAGCAAACCATTAGCTGGAAACCCTAAGAAAGTATTATCAAAATATGTATTCCCAAGTCGTTCTATTTGCCTATTTTTAGAACCAAATACACCTCTTGTTTCTCTTTCATTCAAGTATTTGGAAACTTTTTTACCACCAATCTCGCCCTCATTATTAATGGAAATACGTTCTACTCTAGAATAACCGATATGGCTACCTTCCATGAGCCCAAAAGGCTTCAAATATGAGGAAGAATACACATTTATTCCAAATTTTCCTCTTCCAAAACAGTTTGTACCTGTAGTTCTTTGTGTTGATTCATCGTAGCTATATTTAAGGTTTCTGAATTGCTTACCACTACTTTCAAGGCTTTGGTCTTGCAGGTACTTGTATCTATAAACTAAAACTCCTGCTCCAGAATTCTTTTTTTCTGTAGCTACTCTCACCCCTCCCACATTTATGTTTTCAAGAATGTCTCCATAAGCGTACCATTGAAGGTTCAATCTGCATTGCTGAGGCACTCTGGAACTATCCAAAATCTTAATTTTTGCTGTATATGTTCCATTTGGTAGATAGATGATTTTTTGTTTTACTGCGTTCGGCAAAAAATAGATTGGTTCTATTCCATTACCAGAAATACTCATTTCCAAGTAAGACAATGAGTATTGTGACTCATCATCCACGATTATTGATACTGCATCCTCATCATTCGAACTACTTTCTTCATAGCCATTGAGAAAGTCTGCAAGAACATATCCGGTTCCCATAGGTGATTCAACGATAAATTCTCTTGAAGTCTCTCCTTCCACATCCAAAAAAAGATATTCTGACTTCTTAATTTTCTCTTTAGCTTTATGAAAGCCTTGCTCATGAGGGTTGGGCACCTCATTCCCTTCATATAGATAAGTAGTCTTTCCTCCGTTTGGATATTCTATGGAAGACAACATGCCTTCTTGAGCATATAGTACATTTGGAAATCGGTTTGCCCCAATAATACCTTCCAATTCGTGGTCGTAAGCAGGACTGAAACCTGTCAGTCTATCATTGCTCATTCCGTTGTAGTAACCCCAATAGTCTTGGTTGCAATTCAGTCTTTTAGGAAAATTTCCATTGTCAATATAATTGAATGTATGGGTAGGCAAAATTTTACTATTATTCCCTATTTGCCAAACCCCATCAAGCCTCAATCTGTAATTCTTTGAATCATTATCGTCAACTATAGCGTTTTCCGTTTTTGCTTGAAAGTAAGAGGTGGCAAGTCTGACTTGTTTTATTTTTATGTTATTGTGGTAAACTATTATTTCCTTTAATGGATAAGCAGAACCTTCCAAATCAAGCCTCTGAGTTGAACCTCTCAAAAAATCTACGGATATTCCCCAATTGGTTTTAATACTCTTGATTACTGGAGTCAGGGAAACAGCATACTGTGTGCAATATGAATTTTCTCTTCTGGGAGTATCTTCAGATGGTGAACCCAAAGTATATAAATACCTTTTTTCATTATAACTCAAATCATAGATTTGCTCCTCACCGTAGTACTCTAAGGTAACTGTATCTTTCAGATCTGGAGATATCATCCGAGTCAAATGCCATGCAGTAAACAGATTGGGGTCTACCTCGAAATTATATGGTGTATCACTCTCTCCGCATGAAGTGCCCCCATACATAATTTCTGTATACTCGAAAGAGTATGTTACACCTTGTTCATCTGTTACTTCCCACTTTTTTGGGGAAATTTCTGTTCTTTGAAATGGATTTACTATTTTAATATTGTTTTTTCCAAGACTTTGGATTTGTTTATCCTTGTTGAAAATGAATTTGCCAGACACTCCATTGGGAAGTGAGTAACTATATATATCAGGTTGTGAATCCGCCTTTCCTGAAGCCAATTCAGACATCAACTTAAACCTTTTTCTTGCTGGATGTGTGGAAGGGGTCAGACTGTTGAATAGTTGGCAATTGAAGTAATAATCTACTAAACCATCATCTCTCATAAATATCAAAAGGGTATCTATTCGGTCGCTAAAATAGCCATTGAGGTATTCATCAGCACCGCCTATAATACTTCTGGCAATTGCCCCTCCAGCATTAAGAGACCAATCCATGCCTACTCTAGATGCTATTTTGTCTACTTGAGTACCAGATGATTGATACCCAAGCGAGATTGGTAACTGTATACTTCCTTTTGAAATTGTATAGATAGGAATACTCATAGAAATACCGCCAGAATATTCATTTGCCTTTGCATTATTGAAATCCAATAAAGAAGCTGTCTCAGGAGAAGGAGGGACTATATTAGGCAAAGACAATGGATCTGATTGCCCCCAACTCACTCCTACCCCAAAAACCAATACTAACAATAACGCAAACTTCTTCATGTGATATTTCAATATGTAAACAGCTATTTTTCTAAAAAGATGCAAATGTAGGTAAATACTTTTCTGATACAATAATTGCTAGAGGTTATTTTCAGGTTTAACATTTAGAGAAACATAATAAAAATGTTTATTTCATAATTATTTACATAAAACGATAAAATAAGTAGATTTAATATTTTTATTTTGTATATTTACTCAATAGTCAATCTATTAAATGACTAATAAATCATCTTATTTAATTGCAACTTGCAACTAAAATGAATAATCAACTCGTTCAGAAAGCAAAAGAGTTAGAACTCATAGAGTCAGAATTTGAATGGCTCATTAAAAACGATCGCAAAAACTGGGTAAAGGTGGCAAAGCTTTTATGTAAGGTTGAGCAGGGAAAGCTCTATGAGATTAAGACTAACTCATTTACACAATATGTATTGGGGTTAGCAAAATCCAACCACATTAATGCCTCTACCCTATGGCGGGCAAAGTCGGCTTCGGCTGTTTTTATGGAGATTGTGGGTTTGGAGAATGTGGAGGATATTGATGCGAGCCAAATCAAAACTACCCCTGAGCAGTTGGAGTTATATGGGAAAGTGCGCACCATTGCTCCAGAGCGAATTGTGCTGGAGTTGAAAGAAAAAATGATGCGTGGCGAGGGAATCCGCAATGAGCTGAAGGCACTTTGGAAGACCTACCGCCCGCTGAAGCATGGGAAAACCGAACGAGGAAGGAAACGGAAAGTAGAGAAAGAGTATTTAGTTGACGCAGATGAAGCAAGCCAGTTCAACCTCCCTTTCAGTTTAACAGAACAGGAAATCAATTTCGCTATTCAAGATGATTCTTTTGCGGAATTGAAGCTCGATTCAGAGAAACGAAGGAAATATTTGACCTCTCCACAGGAAGTGCTTCATGCCAATATTGCCAATGCGCTCCGCTCCCCTACTTGGTTTGAATACACACTTCGGCAAACTTTTGTAGCTCGGCATCAGGTTTTCAAAGGAGTTATTCCTGGGAAATTGGCTGGGGAAAAATTGACAGAGCAAGGCAATAAGGTTGATGTAGTCGGATTTGTCCGCCCGAGAAATGAAGATGAAGCAGATGATTCACAAACTAAGGATGCTGTGAAATCCAAGCTAGAGAAACCTTTGATTTTTGGGGCAAGTATTCGGACAAACTTGGCGAGTTTCGAGTCGAACATTGCCCCATTAGAAAACGCTGAATTTTGTAATTACTATTACATTGCCATTCCCTTGAAAAATGATTTTGTGGATTTGGCTTTGAAGAAAGTCCCCAGAAGTATTGGCATCTTGGGAATTAACGAAGATGTGGAAAACACCAAACACAGAACCAAAATTGTGAGGCGAGCCAGGCTGCATGAGGTTGCTTGCAAGCAGAAAGCTAGGATGATGACGGAATTACTTTTGGTAGGTTTGGGGTGGTAAGAAAAAGGTGTACAAATGTGGAATTGCCTTTAATGGTGCATCTTTCCTAGAAAGATTCCGCACTAACTAAATCCAACATGAAAAAGACCCTCTCTATTTGCTTGCTTCTATTCACGTTCTTACAACTTAAAGCACAGTTTACCACCGAAAATCTGAAGGTGGAAACTAATAGGAGTACTAGGTTTTCAGATTCTAAAAGTGATAAATTGACCTATAAAAATCTGCGAATTTATCCTATTTTTGCCAAGCAAGCATTTGCCGAATCTCAAAAAGGAGTTGGAAACTACATGCCTTTGGAGAAAGCCTTGAAAGAAAAGAAAATCCTTATTACCGAACATCTTGATACTACTCACTCCAGCCAAATAGCAGATACTACTTTGCGCCAAAATCGTATAAGGAATGGGCGGAATAGAGATGGCAGTAATAGTATCCAACAAAGACTCACTTCAAATATTGGAAGTAGCGAAACGGTAAATACTTTATATGTGGAAAATATTTCTGAAGATACTGTTTTCCTGATGTCTGGCGAAGTGGTAAAAGGAGGAAAACAAGACCGAGTGATTGCCCAAGATATGATAATTCCACCGAACAGCGGAAAAATTGATTTATCTGTTTTCTGTGTAGAAAAAGGGAGGTGGACTTATAAAGAGGATAATGGAAAATTCGATGGCTACTTCCAGATGGCAAGTATGAATGTTCGGGGTGCAATTGATAAATCCAAACAGCAAGCTAAAGTTTGGGAAGAAGTGAGTAAAGTAAATGAAAAGAACAAAGTAAGCACCAAAACAAGTGCCTACACGGCATTGACCTCCTCTAAGGAATTTAAAAAAACACAAGAAGAGTATTTGAGTCATTTCAATCCTCAACTTTCTGGTAATCATATCATTGGAATGATAGCCGTAACAGATGATAGAGTGATTGGTGCTGATATATTTGCCTCTCATCGGTTGTTTAGCAAATATTCCGACAAGATTTTACAGTCTTACGTGACAGAAGCTATCAGCAATGGGAAAGCGATTGCTATTTCAGATAAAAAAGTAGAAAAATATGTTCAGAACTTGCTTGCCAATGAAAAAAATCAAGAGAAGTACCTAGATAAGGATGGCAACGGAAAGCGATTTAAGCACAAAGGGAGAACTTTGCATATTACTTCCTATTGATTCATTGGTGAGTAATACATTAGCCTAGACAACACTGCAAGATGGTTTGAAAGTGGATTGGGAAATGTGGGACAATTGCAATTGAACGTGCTTTTCTGATTCCATCTTGCCTAACCTTTCAATTTTGCACTTCCTTTGCTACATTTGGGCAAAATCAAGATTATTCACCAATAAAACATAAAATAAGATGAAAGTAACCGTAGTAGGTGCCGGAGCAGTTGGCGCTAGTTGTGCAGAATACATTGCGATTAAAAATTTCGCATCAGAAGTAGTTTTGGTAGATATTAAAGAAGGTTTTGCTGAAGGCAAAGCAATGGACTTAATGCAAACGGCTTCTTTAAATGGTTTTGACACTAAAATCACAGGAACTACAGGCGATTACAGCAAAACTGCGGGTAGTGATGTAGCTGTGATTACTTCTGGTATTCCTCGTAAGCCAGGAATGACTCGTGAAGAGCTTATCAGCACGAATGCTGGTATCGTAAAATCAGTAGCAGGAAGCCTAATTAAAGAGTCTCCAGAAGTTATCATTATTGTGGTGTCTAATCCAATGGATACCATGACTTACTTGACTCACAAAGCGACAGGGTTGCCAAAAAATAAAATTATAGGAATGGGTGGAGCTTTAGACTCGGCTCGTTTCAAATACAGATTGGCAGAAGCATTAGAGTGTCCTATTTCAGATGTTGACGCCATGGTACTCGGTGGTCATAGCGATAAAGGCATGATTCCATTAACTCGCTTGGCAACTCGTAATTCTATACCTGCTTCTTCTTTCATTAGCGAAGAGCGAATGGACGAAGTAAAACAAGCTACTAAAGTAGGTGGTGCTACACTTACTAAATTACTAGGAACTTCTGCTTGGTATGCGCCAGGTGCTGCAGTTTCTGCTATGGTTCACGCTATTGCGAACGACTCTAAGAAAATGTTCCCTTGTTCTTGCTTACTTCAAGGTGAATATGGTTTAAATGACCTTTGCATTGGTGTTCCTGCTTTGATTGGAGCGAATGGCATAGAAAAGATTGTGGAAATCGAATTGAGTGATTCTGAGAAAGAAGAACTTAACAACAGCGCAGAAGCAGTAAAGGTAACAAACGGATTATTATAAATCTTCTGTACTGAAGCGGAATATGTAATCTAACTACTGTTCAGATTTTGATAAGAAAAAGCCGATGGGATTAATTCCATCGGCTTTTCTCTTATGGTCAGATTGTCTCGTCCTGCAACTTTCCCAATTCTAACCAAAACCTCATAATAATGATTCAGCTAACTCTACGCAACTTTTTTTCATTTAATGATTATTCGCAAAGTTGCCACTAAAAATTAAGGAGTTATTGCAAGAACTCTCTTTTGTAGGTTCTTCTTCCAAGAAGAACAGTAATACAACTGAATTTAGTAAGTTTTCAGAGAGCAATTGCTGAAATTCCCTGATTTTAATTAGGATGCAATACGCTTGTATTCCTCTGTGAAGAGGAATCTACAGAGTGGAAGAATAAATAATTCCATTGTGGCAATTCCATTGTGGTAAGAAAGCGGATAATCATTTTTCATTTTAAAATACTAAAATACCGTGCCTGTCAGTTCCTCAGAACTGACATAATTTCGAGCCCCTCAGATTCGAAGGACATCATTCAGTAATTATTTGTAGTTCAGTAGATTATGAAAATGTGTTAGTAAATCTCCTATAATGCTAGACATTTTTCATTTTCCTCGGAGTCGAGTCACATCGGAGTCGATAGCACCCGCTATGAGTCGCATCAGATTTGAGAAGTTGAGAGCAATGGCATCGGCCATCCGATCCTACCGAGAACTGTCAGAACTGATGGCTGCCATGGAATGGTTCAACTGATGCAAGCATCCACGCTTGCATCCAAAAACTAAAATGTCTAGCATTATATAAATGGTTCTATCGTGAATTTGGGTACTGAGTGCAATTCATGATTTTGAAGTTTAAGTTATTAGGTTCAAGTGTGGACGCTTGGGAAGCCCCGCTTGAACCAGTTTTATTGCTTGTTTTTCGAGTTTTAA
>JBLIFI010000030.1:0-19079 GCA_047633715.1 Flammeovirgaceae bacterium | reverse complement strand
TTATACCAAAAATAACATAAAATACTAAATATCAATACATAACAACTCTATTGATGAGAAGAAATCAGCCTTTCCGAAATTCGTCAACAAATCCTGAGAGTTAAGCCAGCCAGTATGCACCCCGCTAATTTTGGGGAATTGCTTCCCAATTGAAAGCTTCTTTGCACTAAATAGAACCATATTAAATTTCAGATTCAATACAGATTTGATTTCCCCAAAATTGAATGCGGACGGCTAGTTGCGGAACCCATGAAGCAAAAAAAGAAAAAACAGGTATAAGTAATTCTACTTTAAGACTCTAACCAAAGTGGTTATTAAAATGCAGCAGTTCCCGCTTTAGAATTACTTAGTTCATGTTACGCAAAGGCTCGGTTTTACCTCGAATTTGCACATTGAAGGTTCAAAAGAACACAGCCAAGTGCTTTTCTGCGTAACATCAGTTACTTAGGTTCAAACTTCATGAATCTAAGATTTTGGTTGCTAATTTTGACGTTCTTTCATGATTGGAATTGGAAGCCAACTCAGACTGATTCCTACGGAATATCTGATTGCTGACCCAGGCTAGCTTCGTGTCACGGATTAACACGGGAAATATCAGATAAGTATTTATCTGTATTTAAAAATAAAATATAACGGAATTTTTTGGCTTTTTAAATGTAAACCAGAAACTGCTGGCTCCTATCGAGTATGTATTGCAACTCTTTGTGTTTTTTATATGTGCTAAGAAGCTTTCTATTAGAACGTAAGCAAGGAAATAATGGCTTCGAAGATTAAGCCTATGCCCAGTACAAAAATATAAATGAAAAATAGCAAGTTGATTTTAAGAATTATTTTGAACCAATGTTGCCCATACACATTTTTGAACATGAAGAAGATGTAAACAAAAGTTGCCAAAAGTGGGAGGACGATGGAAGGTTCTCCAACCCAATTAAATCCCATTACCCCCAAAGCAATCATCAGAAAAAGAAAGGCGTGTAAATAAATGGCAAAAATCAGGTGTTCTATATATAGTTGCTTTCTTCTGATATAAAGCAGTTTCAAAATGAGGGCAAAAGCTGGGAGCAATAGAAAGATAAGTATCGGGATATTATCGAGAATTTCCCTTAATACTGTTTTTGGATTATTATCTTCTGCATACTGCAACAACTTTTTGGCAATGAGGACTTCCATAAAATTCGCATTTTTAATACCAATCGAATCAAGTAATATTTCGGGTGTCATCCCATCTTGTTTCGCCCAATCATGAATGAGTCGGTTCCAATCAAATTTGAAGTAGCCTTCGTTGATACTAAATGTGTTCGATTTACTCCGAATGACTTTGTCAGACAGCTGTTTTTTATCTAATGTGTCTATTAGCGAAGCAATACTTTTTTGCTGGGTACTATCAATCAAGTCTGATTTTGAGGCAATATTGAGGATTTTGTTTGTGTGTTTGAAATGCCTTTTGAGTTCAAGCTCGCCCATAGGTATTCTGTCAAGAACATCTTCATTTATTTGTGGTTTTGTGATTTCAAAAAAAGCCAAAATGAAGAAGCAAAATAAACTCATCAGCAAGTAAAACCTGATAGGATGAATGTATTTCTTTCGTTTTCCTTCTAAAAAAGATTTTGTGAGAAAGCCTGGTTTGAATAGAAATGGGAAAAGACTGGCGAAAAACTTTGAGTTCAAATTGAAGGTGGAGTCGGAGAATTCCCGAACCAACTCTATGAAAGCAAGCTTGTAGGTTGTGTTTTCCTGACCACATGCTGGGCAGAAATTTGGTAGGTCTTTCAGATTCGCCTTGCAATTTCGGCACTCATCCACTTTTTTCTTCCGAATCATTTCTTGGTCAGTATTTCTTTAGGAAATCAGTTAGCTTCTCCCAAAGCTACAAATCTTGTTGGATTCGGCTAAATTATTTTTTATAAAAATTATGCAGATGAGTTTACTGGTAATCTTATCATATTTTGTTTGAAGGTGGAATGCGAGAGTGTGATCTACTTTAGACAAAAAAGGCTGTAATTGAGATTTTAATCCCTCAAACCAACTTTTTTCTACAAAAAACAAGATATTATCTCTTGCAAACGATTGAAAATTGCTATTTCAAGGGAATTGGCATAATTTTGTACCAACTTGAAAGAAAGATATTCCTTAACCATTCCAATAAGCATGACTCAAATAGAAGAATATGCCGCTCCTGTCGGCACCGCACTAGACAGATTCATTGCCCAAAAACAAGAACAATTTGCTTACGCTACTGGCGAGCTTTCCCAACTCCTTCGAGATATTGCCCTTGCTTCCAAAATTATCAATAGAGAGATTAACCGAGCAGGTTTGACCAATATTGAAAGTAGCATTGGCGAGCAGAATGTGCAAGGCGAACACCAATTGATGCTCGATGTAATTGCCGACACTCGTTTCCACCGAGCTTTGTCTCGTGGTGGTCAGGTTTGTGGTATTATTTCCGAAGAGCGTGAAAATATTAGCGATACAAAAAATCACAATGCCAAATATGTAGTGGCACTTGACCCGCTCGATGGCTCTTCTAATGTAGATGTGAATGTCTCCATCGGAACAATTTTCTCTATTTACCATAGAAAGTCGCCAATCGGAACACCTCCTACTATGGAAGATATGATTCAGAAAGGATCAGAGCAAGTGGCTGCAGGCTATGTTTTATATGGTTCTTCCACCATGTTGGTTTACTCTACAGGTTTTGGTGTGAACGGGTTTACTTATGAGCCTTCTTTGGGCGAGTTCTTTCTTTCTCACTCCAATATTAAGGTTTCAGACGAAGGGAAAATCTTCTCTGTGAATGAAGGAAATTACTACGATTTTTCTGAAGGCGTGAAAAAATACATTGAAGAATGTAAGCAAAAACGTTTCTCTGCCCGATACATTGGCTCTTTAGTGGCAGATTTTCATAGGAATTTGCTGAAAGGCGGTGTTTATATGTACCCGAGCACAGCTGCACATAAAAGAGGTAAATTGAGGTTGCTTTACGAATGTAATGCATTGGCTTTCTTGGTAGAACAGGCGGGTGGTATGGCAACAGATGGGAAAAATCGAATTTTGGATTTAGACCCAACCGAATTACATGAAAGATGCCCACTTTTCATTGGTTCAACCAATATGGTAAAAAGAGTAATGGGTATGATTGAGGAAGAGAATAGAGTAACAGTTTAAGCTGATTCCTTGCCTTATCAACAAAAAAACGGCTGAGTCAGAATATCTGATTCAGCCGTTTTATTTGGACTTTAAAGAAATTTCTCCTTAAAACTTGGAGAAATTTTAAAATCCTTCCCATTCACAATGATTGAATTAGCAGTTACTTTCGGTTGTCTGACAATTTTTGTGATTGATGTGTTCCATGAAATACGAAATAAGGGATAATCATCAATTACAGCCTCCAGATTAGGCAACTAATTTGAGCTGTTTTTGACCTCCACAAAATTTGTCAGAGAACCTTACTTTCTTGATGAATGATTTATTAACAACCACACTTCTATTTATTTGTGCAAAATAATCCCTAGTGAAATAAATTAAATAAAGTACGCCATTATCGCAGTTTGTTTAATTCATTTCACTAAGGTTTTTAGCGTGCTTGTTAAGTTCGTACTTTCAGAAAATAGCTCTTAGTTAATCAGGCTGATAATCAACGAAAAGTTGTTTTTTACCCGATGATGAAGCTCTTTGAGCAAAATGCCTCTTTCCCCATTAAGTCGTGTTAAATCTTGGTTGTTTCCCTTTAGAAAAGAGTTCTGAGATTGGATTTTTTTCCTTGACTTAAAGATTGTGTAAGCTTGCCGAGCAACTATAGCCATTAGGATTATCAATGTGATAGCGGTAATTGTCAACCAATTATTTTTGTTTTTTTAATACAATTCCAATCTCTTTACTTTTAGACAGTTCCGCTATTTGAACCGTTCTCTCATATTCGTATTCCGACCCTAAAGCAGTTTCTTTATCTCTGAAAAAGTCTCCTTCTATTTTTGCTTCAATAGATTTCTTCAAGTTAGAATAAGGAACGGAAATTAAATAAGATGCTACTTTCTCTTGTTTCTTTTTAGGCTATTCTTCGTTAAAAAAATTTGCCGTAGCGGTGCTATGCCAAACTTTTTTGCCTAAACTAGCCTCAAAAATAAACTGCGACAAAACACGCATTTATTTATTCCCCGTTCCTTAGCCTTGATTTAATCTGCTTTGAGTTTCTAAACTCAAAGCAGAGAAGAGTAAATTCAGAGAGTAGAATGTTAGATGTTTTTATTTTTGCTGATAATCAAATAGTTGTAAAAACAGTAGGGTAGAGTAGTGTTTCTGATAATGTTGATGGCAGAAAACAGAAGATTTGTCTTTCTTGTTAGATAGACTTGCTAAGTCTTTGTAACTGAATGTAATAAAAGTTGCAAACTTTCAGAAGTCTAAATTGCTCAGACTTAGCAAGTCTTAATATATGACCATCGGAAAGGTCTAAAAAAGACCATTTCCGAGGATTAAATTCCTTACTCCACACTCACTCTTTTCAACTTCTCATTCCCATAAAAAACAGGGAAATACATTTGCTCTGCCGTAGCAGGGTTTAGCGTGTAACTTCCCGAATAGCGAGGAAGTAATTCAACCTTGAACTGGTAAATTCCCGCTTTCAAAGTCTCACAGAAAATGCTGACTTTGTTTCTTGCATATTCCCGATGTGCTTCCAAATACGAACCTTTTTTCTTGCTCGCATAACTGCAACTTGCAGGAATCGGGATTTCCACCATCACATAATCTGCCTTTTTCTTCACAACCACTTTTGCCGTAAGTGTAATCTTTTCGCCAGCTTCTAGCTTTAAGTTTTGGTTGGATTGTGAGCTTGGAGAACTTCCGAAATAACTATTGACCACAAAATATTCTGAGTTTGTCGTGTCAGTTTCCGTTTCCCAAATTTGTTCATAAGCTGTGAAATACACAGGAAAATCGCCAGTTTTGGTAATTTCCAAAGGTTGGATTTTACTATTGTTGGTTTGTTTTAGCGAATCTAAATCCAGTTCAATTTGATAAGGGAATTGGTAAATATCTTCTGAAAGCATTCCTTTCAAGCTAATTTTCGCTTTCTCCAAATCCTTCATGCTTTCTCCTTTTGTGAGCCAGTCGGGAACAATGATTTCCAAAATTTGTGCCGACTCATAAGTATTTCTCCAATAACCATTCGTACGGTTTTCCATGAAATACTGACGGATTTTGGTTAGCGTTCTTGAATCTACACTATCATTTCGCAAAACTTTGTAGGCTTGCAGAGTCGTGAGAATCGGATTCTCATAAACATGATAATAATAGCGAGAATCTTTCCTCTTTTCCGACCAATATAAATTTCCAAAAAGCGTGTTTTTCATCTGTGCTTTCAGCGAATCAGTCTGATAAGGCAATTTCAGTTTCTGCTTGAGTTCCAAAATTTGGTATTTCTGCAACATGCTAGTTTCGGTGGTGTCCAATCCAGCCAAATGTTTTTTGTAATCCACTTTTGCATCCAGCATTTCTAAAATATGCAATTTGTGGAGTTTGTTGTAGCCACTTCTGTTTTCCAGTTGCCAAACTAAGCTATTAATTAATCTTTGTTTGTTCATCTTGGTTGGGAAACCTGCTATTTCCGCCTGCAAAAATGCTTCAGTTACGTGCGAGCTAATCCAGTAAGAACTACTAGAATTTTCCCACCAACCCCAAGTTCCATCTGTTTTTTGACGTTTCTCCAACTTCTCAAGAATCTTCTCAATCTCCTTTCTTCTATTATACTTTTTATCCTCTTCCTTGCCGAGAAATTTGGCAATTTTCTGTTCTACCAAAAGCCCTTTCAGTTTGGATGCCAATTGCTCGTTGCAGTAATATTTATACTTTCTCAATCGAGCCACTTCCGCCAAAGCGATGTCCAGTTGGTTAGTTTCTGCCCGAATAACTAGCTTTTTGGTTTTCGTTTCTGGTTGGATTGTGAAACTTGTATCAACATCAAGCGTAAAGAAATCTCCAACCGCCCGCTGAAAACCAACTGGGAAAACGGGAATTTTTCGAAGTTCCCCATCCAAATAACCTTTTCCATTTGTTGCGACTTTCTCCATCGTATATTTCACAGAAAGCGAGTCGGTAGTGGAAGTCGTGAGCAATAAAGTATCAATGACAGAACGCTCCAACTGAATATTTTTCTGCCAAATGGTTTTGTCATTCACAGCAAAAGTCTGTTTCACTTCTACGGAATCAGCCGAATAGTTGAGCGTTTTCCCAATGGCAAAAGCAGAATCTCCAGCCAGCAAAAAGCGTGGCACAGCCAATTGCGCCATCAGCGGTTTGAAAGATTTGATTTCCCCCTGCGCCTGACCAGTTTGTCGGTTTCCATTCACGCCCAACACAAAAGTTTCCCATTTGGTAATATCATCAGGGAATTTCACTTTGAAACTCGCTTTTCCTTCCGAATTGGTGCGAAGGTTTGGTTTCCAAAAAGCATAATCGGAGAAGTTACTTCGGAGCGAACTTCCTTTTGAGCCTTGCGCTATGTCTTTAAAAATAGGGTTTTCTTCTCCAATAATTTTGGCAATCTCCGTTCTCAAAATATTGCCTTTCGAGGTAATCAGAATCACGCCATTTACTCCTCTCGCTCCATACAACGCCATGGCAGCTGCGCCTTTCAAAACTTGCATCGACTCAATCATATCTGGAGAAACTTTTTTACCCGCAATCCGAATCTGCGTCAAATCTCCCGTGTAAGGAACTCCATCAATCACATAAAGCGGTTGGTTTTCTCCTGAAATGGTGGAGTTTCCTCGAATGAAAATCTGAGGCGACAAACCAGGGTTTCCTGTAATATCTACGCCAGAAACTCTTCCTTGAAGCAAACTCATCTCATTTGAGGAAATCGTTGATATTGCACGGTCAACTGAGCCTGTTTTCATCATTCCATAACCAGTTACAACGATTTCCTCCAATAATGTTGAAGAAGAAAGCGTTGCATCAATTACACTTCGAGAACCTACGGATACTTCTGTAGAATTCATTCCCACAAAGCTGAATACAAGAACATCAATAGAGCTTGCTCGAACTGAATAATTTCCATCAATATCAGTTACGCTTCCATAAGTTGTACCTTTAATCGTAACTGTTGCTCCTGGCAAAGCTTCACCAGTATTGTCTTTAATAGTTCCAATTATATAAGGAGCGTTTGGATTGTAATTCTGATTTCGAACTATATAAGATTTCTTAATTTCCTGCTTGATATTATTTTCATCATATTTGGCATAAGAATCCCGATAGGAATAAGAAACTCCATCGAATTTGAATTGCTCATTGAGCTTCTTGAATATTTCATTTCCAAACTCGTTGCTTTGCAAAGAATCGGGTTTGGAGACACGCAATAAGTTTTTTCCATTTTTGAATACTTGAATAGAATTCTGCTCAAAATATTTCCCATCGGGAAGTAGAAATAGCAAGTTGTATTTCCCTTCTTCCAACTGATGGAAAATACGACTTCCACCTTCGTAAACTCTGATGAGTTCCAAGTCGTCAGATTTTATCAAAATAATATTGAGCGGATAATAATCCGCTTCTTTTACTTCAAAATCTATTCTCAGATTGGTGTGATTCCCCGAAGTATAAGTCGGATTATAATAGCGTCTTCTACTTCTCCTCAATCGCAATAGATATTCTTCCCAATTTGTCTGATACTTATTTTCCGTCAGAGCTAAATCACTAAAACTCCCTTTCCATTTTTGCTGATTGAGTTTGTAACCAAAAGCGTTGTTATCCGTCAATGTTCTCATTTTCAGAATATTCGGATAAAATTCATACTGAAAACTAGGTTCATGCACAAAGCTTGTTTGGAAACTATCCAACAAAGAAAAGTGAACTGAATCTCGTACCAATGGTCCAATCAAACCTGAGCCTCCAATCAGCGGGAAAAACCTTTTTCCTTGTTTGAGCGCAGAGAAATGTGAACCGTGCGGATTCCGATAACCTGCGGTATATAAATTCCATTTCCGCTTCTCTTCTTTGGTAGGAATATTCCCAATTTTGGAGATTTGGATGTTTGCAGGCTTGCTAAATAGAGTCTGCGTCCCGTTTGTGGACACAGAGTTTAAAATCGTGTACCAACGATAACCTTTACCTGGCTTGAACCTTTTCTCCTCGACTTTCCCACTTACTGGTTCAAGCCTCCAGATTTGAGCATTTTCATTCTTAGGAAGTGTTTTAGTTTTTTCAAGTTTGGATACTTGAAATAGACTTATATCCACACTAAAAATCTGCTTTTCTCCAATTCCAAAATACACGCTATCCAACTGCAGCTCGTGCGTAGAAGTTCGCAATTTCACATGATGGAAACCGCTATCTACCAAGAATGAAAAAGGTTGGTTTTTGGAGATTGTCCAGCGGAAGTAAATCGGTAAATTGTCAATTTCAATCGAATGAATGGCTTGGATTTCGCCATTGTTCACAACAAATGGCGCAAACTGCGTGAGCGAATCTGGCGAAGTATAATTGAGTTGGTAATAGTTGTTTTTCGAGTAAGTGAGTTTATAATATTCCAAGCTATCCAAATTTGCCAACGGGTTCCATTTACTGTAATTCAGGGCAATATTTCTCAAATCCATCTCCCGATATTTCTTGCTGAGAGAGAACTTGTTGAAAGCCTTTCTCGCTTTTCTGGATTTACCTAAATACGGTAAATTTGGCGCAGAATAATCGAATTTGGAAGTGAGCGAATAAGCCAATAAATCTACATTCTCCACAGGTTTTTCCTTGTGGTTTTTTACGGAAACTTCCATTTCCACCTCTTGCCCAGGCACAACCAAGCTAGGTTGCTCTACGCTGATTTTCAGTTGTTTGTCTTTTAAACTGATTTCATAATTTAGCTCTTTCACTTTGCCTGCCCACAAATACTGAATGGCAACATAGTAGTTTTTCTTGCTAGAAGTTGCTTCTTTCCAGTTCAATGTTAAGCCGTTTCCTTTCTCTATCAAATTACTTTGCTTATAAATCTGATAAACAAAAGGGATTTTGTGTGGATTCTGCACCTGAATGTTTACCGTGTCGGCAGTTCGGTTGGCAAAACATTGCAAACCTGAACTTTCATTGCCCAAATTCAACCATTTCCGAAAGCCATTTTCTGCCACAACCAGTAAGCGATAAGCATAATGATTAAATGGCAAAGTGATTGGGAAATTCACGTTCTGTTTCCCCATGGAATTATTGAAAGCATCAAAAACTTCTGCTGTTCCAGAAATTTGACTG
Source organism: Flammeovirgaceae bacterium (assembly GCA_047633715.1). Taxonomy (GTDB): domain Bacteria; phylum Bacteroidota; class Bacteroidia; order Cytophagales; family Flammeovirgaceae; genus JBLIFI01. Next base: position 9,851 of record JBLIFI010000030.1, on the reverse strand, counting down.
TTTTCCGCATTTTTGAAATAGTCAATTTTCAGGCTGTCTCCAACCAACTCTAATTCAAACTCTTGTTTGCTTTGGAAATAGCTGATGATTTCCTTTTTCTCAATCCGCTCATTGTCCGAAGTGCGCATTTCGGCAATAATTTGGTAAGAGAATTCTGCATTTGGAAAAAGTGAATCAGGTAAAACTATCTCCGTTTCCCCATCAGCTTTCAAGGGTTGCGAGTGAGTCCAAAGCGTGTTGAGAATGAAAATTTGTGTGGGGAAATATTTGGAAATTTTCTTTGTAAGTAATGTCAATTCAATTCTCGCATCGGGTAATTGCAAATCGTTCTCATCTGTCCCTTTGGCGAAAATCTTGAAAGTATCATTCGCAAATTGTTGATTATCAGTAACTCGAAATTCAAATTTAGTTTTGCCTAGTTCATAATCTTCCACTTTTATATAAGTCGAAGCAATCGTGTTTTGCTTTTTATCTTTCAGGTAAAGTGAGTAGCTTTTGTCTAATTTCAATTTCAGCGAATCGTTCAATACAAAATCAAAACTGTATGCGCCCTCATGTTCTGGTTGGATTTTGCCAAGGGAAATCTGTGTGCCAGCATCGTTTCTGAAGAAAACTTCCAACTCATCATCAATCGGTTTCTTATTCTTGGTTTTGACAATGAAAGCTTTGAAAAATACTGTATCTTTCAGAAAATACTTTGGCTTGTTGGTGGCAAAATAAATAGATTGATATTTCGAGCCTTTGTCATCACAATAATAATTACCTCCACCAAAAACACAGGCTATTTTCTGAGCGCTTCTTACTGCCCAATCCTTCGTTTTTCTTGGGAAAGTGGTGGCTTTGTAAATACTGCCCACTTTGTGTCCTTTTATAATTGAACGAACTCCATCAACTGGCAAACCCGCCCAAAAGCGCACAGGTCGCCAAATCCAACGAATGGGTTTTGAGTAAAGCACTTTGCTATAAATCCGCTTGGCTCGGGAGTTCTTATACTCTTTTTTCAATCGCTGAAAAGTAACCAATCCATTCACTTCCACTTTTAGCCAACCGTCTTGGTTGGATTTCCCAATTCGGTAACTTTGCGTTTCTTGATTAAGCTTGATTGTTCTTCTATCCAATTTTACTTTTGCATTCTCCACATAATTCCCCGCAGCATCTCGCACCTGAATCATCAAGTCGGTTTGGTTATTCAATACAAAAACCTCGAATGGACTGATTGTGAAAATATTTGTAATCAATTCATTTTCAGAAGCGTGTGCATCTAAATAATGTCCGTAAGCTAATTGCTTTTTATAGGTAGAATCGGTAAGAAATGAATCCACTAAAGTATGATAATACTTTTCGGAAATCTCAAATGTGGTTCTCCCTCCCGTATAAATTTCTTCCGCCTCTTGGTTGGAGATTTTGAAAATGTAGGTTTTTAAACTGCTTTTCCTGCTTGTGAGCAAATCTTGCGCAGAAAGGGAAAATGATAAAAGCAGTAAGAGTGATAATAAGTAGGTGTTTTTCATAGAACCGAAGTTGTTTTCATTGCAAGAATGCGTAAAATTTTAAATTCCACACAGAATTCTCTCTTGAATTTGCTTGACTATGACATTTAGAATGAGACAGATGGCAGAAATGGTAATACTTTCGAGTCAAATTAAATGATAGATGGAGAATATTGAGACATAAAAAAGGCAGTTTCTCAAAATGAGAAACTGCCTTTTTTTCAAGTAAACCATAAAACCTGATTTCTACATTTTTGGCATAATGATTTTATCAATTACATGAACAACACCGTTCGATGCTTTGATATCGGCACTAACTACTTTCGCACCATCAATCATTACATTTTTACCGTCAATTTTAACTGTTACTTCTTCACCTTGTACTGTGGCTGCTTTTTGTCCGTTGCTCAAATCTCCAGACATCACAGTTCCTGAAACTACATGGTAAGTTAATATTTTCACCAATTTAGCTTTGTTCTCTGGTTTCAACAAGTCCTCTAAAGTTCCTGCTGGGAGTGCAGCGAAAGCCGCATTGGTAGGAGCAAAAACTGTGAAAGGACCTTCGCCTTGTAAGGTTTCTACCAAACCTGCTGCTTTTACTGCCGCAACCAAAGTAGATAGCGATGGAGTTTCAGTTGCCAAAGTAACAATGTCTTTATCTACAGACATTCCTTTTTCTTGAGAAACTTTTACTTTAGTTGTACAGCTAACCATTGCGAGTAAGCAAATACTCAGAAATAATGAGATTTTTTTCATCTTTTTTTTGATTTTGGTTTAAGAACGAACCATTCGCTCTTATTGAAATGATAAACCTATAACAGGTGATTATTGTTGTAATTTAACGTGTATAATAACAATAATTTAGGATATTTTTTTATTATCGCTTGTAGTGCTGTTTCTTATCTATTCCCTTTTTAAAGAACAGAAACAAAAGAATTTGATTAGATACCTTGTTTCATTTATAGCTGTTATTTTTTCACTAAAATGTGTTGTACACCCGCCTTGCTTCCTATTTTATTTTTGTGATACGCAAGGGAAATAATGACAAAAAGTAAGTTGACTCGAAAAAAATCAATCTCTTCCTGTTATTTTGCTGGAAACCCTATTTTTTTACTAGATCTTTCACAAATTTTAGATGGCGAAGCTACAAAAGAAATATTTTTATAAATTATTGGCTGAAATCACAGTCATTGTAATTGGTGTTCTGATTGCCTTTCAGCTAACCAATTGGGGGAAACAAATTGAGAAGAAAGAAACCGAACGAGAAGTTGTTTCTCAAATCTATTTTGAGTTGAATGATAACCTAGCCGATTTGAAAAATGATGTGGAAATTCATAGAACTGCACTAAAAAGTCAGCGTAAAGTCCAGTACTTTCTAGATTGTTGATTGAAGTTGAGAGGTGTTGGTTGTTTTGGGGCTTTTTCATAAAAACTGGAAGGACTTTATCGAATTATGCCAAAAGGGTAACATCTTGGTAGAAACGAAATATTGAGTGAAAAAACATAAAACACCGATTCTTAAATTGTATTTCCAAAAGAAAAAAAACCTCATTACATAAGAGGTAAGTACAGGGAAGGTTTTGTTTGATAGTAATCAATAATTGTCAAATGTCTGAAAATCAGTATTTTGAATAGATTTATCGAAAAATAAATAATATCAATTAAATAGTTCTTGGTACTTATATACGTAATAGTTACGTACATCGACAAGTTAGGCACAAGCATAAATAAAGAATATGGAAACGAAAGAAATTGAAATTCAAGTTTATGACAAACGAGAAAGGTCAACAGGAAATATCTATGTTGAACAATTATCTGAAAATAAGTTCAGAATGACTGATAATGATATTTTCAATTGTAGATTAACAAGAGGAACTGAATTTGAAACAAGAATTAATAGCAAAGGATTACACGAAATAGTTAGAATCTTAAAAGATTCAGAGTTTATAACAAGACGTTTTTTCCTCTCACCACAATATAACGAATCTGATTATAGAATTTTAGGAGATGAATTGACAAAAAGAGGAGGATTTTGGCAAGTTGATTTTGGAGGAATTGCAATTGTTAATATTCCGAAAAATTTTGAATTTAATATTGATGAAGTTATGAAAGAACTTGGTTTAAATCTTAGCGAAATTGTAGACTAATTCAAAAAATGGATAAATAATAAAGCCTATGCCTAACAAGGTATAAACGAAAATAGCGAAAACAGTGCCTGATTCAAATTTCCCATCTATTAACTGAATCAAACCACAATACTTGTATGAGTTTCTATCTTTTCGGTTAACTTTGCCGAAATCTCATTTCATATAGAGTTCATTTTGTTCTCATTCTAAAAGATTACTTTTTTGCTGATTTTGCACGGAAGAAATCCAAAAAAAGACAATTTACGCATGGCAAAGCCTTATTTAGTAGGAATTACGGGAGGAAGTGGTTCGGGTAAAACATTCATTCTCAACCAGTTGGTAGAGACTTTTGGGAAAGATGAAATTTGCATGGTTTCCCAAGACAATTACTACCTCGATCGCTCACTCCAACCAAAAGATGAGAACGGAATTGAGAATTTTGACTTGCCAGAATCGGTAAACCTAGAGGAGTTTGCGAGTGATTTGGCAAAGCTGAAAGGCGGAGAAGAGGTTCGCAGAAAAGAATATACTTTCAATAATAAGGAAAAAGAACCCGAAATGATTGTGTGGAAACCTCGCCCAATCATTATTGTGGAAGGGCTTTTTATTCTCTCGCATGAAAAAGTGCGCTCTATGCTAGATTTGAAGGTTTATATTGATGTGAAGGATTACATCAAGCTGAAAAGGCGAATTATGCGAGACCAAGTTGAACGTGGCTATGATTTGGAAGACGTGCTTTACCGTTACGAAAATCATGTAATGCCGACTTATGAAAAGTACATCAAATCGCATAAAAATGATGCAGATTTGATTCTCAACAATCATAGAAAAGATAGTGCTAAAAAGGCTTTGGAGGTTCTGAATGGTTTCTTGAAATCGAAAATAGCGTCAAGTAATAAATAAGTGTCTGAGCAGAATGAACCCTTTAAGGGTTTTAAATAGAGACGGGTATATCGTTTTAGAGCGTACAGTACTTTCGGAAGCAAATGCTTCCTTTAAATTGTAAGTCCGAGCGGACGCTCGAACTATTTAGGCGACTTAAACCCATATAGATTAAATCAGACTTAGCACTTAGTAGCAAGATATTATCAGTAAATTTAAAATACAATGGCAGATAAATTCGCAGTAATCGGTTTGGGACAATTCGGATTTGCAGTAGCTCGGCAATTGGCAGAGAAAGGTGCTGAGGTGTTGGCAATTGACAAAGATTTGGAGCGTGTGGAAATTGTGAAAGACGATGTTGCTTATGCGGTGGCTCTAGATGCGACTGACAGAAAAGCATTGCTTTCCCAAAATGTGTCTGACATGGATGCAGTTTTGGTGGCAATTGGGGAGAATATTGAAGGTTTACTTCTGACTGTAGTATTACTTTTAGAGATGAAGGTTAAAAGACTGATTGCCAGAGCAATGAGCTCGCAACAGAGACTAATACTTGAAAAGCTGGGTGTGCAAGAAATTCTTTCTCCAGAAGATGAAGTGGGCTATATGGTGGCAGAAATGCTTATCAATCCACAAGTGAAATCTTTTATGAAATTGCCTGATGAATATGAAATTGTGGAAATCAAAGTTCCCAAAAGAATTGCCAAGAAAACAGTTGGAGAAATAGAGTTAGAAGAAAACTACGATTTGCAACTCATTGCAATCAAGCGGTATTATGAGGAATACATCGATGGAAAACAAACGATGATTCAGCACTTGGTCAAGAACTTCAATGAAGATACAATTATTCACTCTACTGATATGCTCATTATCTTGGGTTTACACAGCGGAATAGCGAAATTTACGGAAATCAACAGTTAATTAGTAGTTGGTATTGAGTAGTTAGTAATGGGTATGGCTTTTATCAGTCTTGATTTTAATTCATACTCTATTTTATTTTAGCAAACAGCTTTTTACTCACTACTCTATCTTATTACTCAACACTCTTTTAATGTACTACGAACAATTTTTCAAAAAACATATATTACAAGAATCAATGGGACAGCAATCTCTAGTGTGTGTAGATGGCGTGGTAGGCGCAGGAAAAACTACTTTGGGCGAAATACTTTGCAATGAATTGGGCATGGAATTCTTTCGTGAGCCAGTAGATAATAATCCGCTTTTGGAGAAATTCTACCACGACCAAGAAAGATATAGTTTCCCCATGCAAATCTACTTCTTGAACAAGCGTTTCAAAATGCTGAAAGAAGCGAGGCAATTGGGCGATTGCGTAATGGACAGAAGCATTTATGGCGATGTCATTTTTGCTAAATTGCTGGAAATGCAAAATAAAATGTCCACCGAGGAATTTGAGTTGTACGAGGAATTATTGGGGAATATGTTGGAACATGTTCAACGCCCTAAATTGATGGTCTATTTGCAAGTGAATGTAGATACTGCCATCAGCAGAATTCAAGGAAGAGGAAGAGATTATGAGCAAGCTGTTCCAAGAAGTTACTGGGAGTTGCTGAATCAAGAATACGATAACTACTTTAAAAGTTATGATTTCTCTGAATTGCTGGTAATAGATGTCAACGAAGTAGATGTGAGAGTGGAAGGAGAGGGGCAAAGGCAAATTATTGATATGATTGCCAATAGATTAGAAACAGTTGGAGTTTAAATCATATCTCTGTTTCTGAAGATAAAAACCGTGTAACTTTCAAGTTGCACGGTTTTTATCTTTTTCTAGTCCTGCAACAATAGTTCATTTAAATTGCCATCAACTTAAAAACCCATAAAATAAAAAAATCAGCGTCAAGTACACTTGATGCTGATTCATAAACAACTATTTCTAAGTTCTATTTCCTAAATCTTAGAAAAATCATAATCATCTAAGAACTTAGTAGTGAAGCTTCCTGCTTGGAAACTCACATCGTCCATTAAGGCAATGTGGAAAGGAATGGTGGTTTCCACACCTTCAATTACGAATTCCTGCAAAGCCCTTTTCATTCTCACAATTGTTTCTTCACGAGTTTGAGCAGTTACAATCAGTTTTGCAATCATAGAATCGTAATAAGGAGGAATTACATAACCAGCATACACATGGCTGTCAATCCTGATTCCCGAACCGCCTGGAATGTGCAAGTGCGTGATTTTACCAGGAGAAGGTCTGAATCCTTTTCTTGGGTCTTCCGCATTGATTCTGCATTCCATCGAGTGGAGTTGTGGGTAATAGTTCTCTCCAGAAATTGGAATACCTGCAGCTACTTTAATTTGCTCTTTTACCAAATCGAAGCTAGTAACTTGCTCAGTAACAGGATGCTCTACCTGAATCCGAGTATTCATCTCCATAAAGAAGAAGTTTCTGTGCTTATCTACCAAGAATTCAATCGTTCCAGCTCCTTCATATTTGATGGCTTTCACGGCTTCAGTAGAAGCTTTTCCCATTGCTTCCCTCAATTCGTCAGTCATGAAAGGAGAAGGAGTTTCCTCTACCAATTTCTGGTGTCTTCTCTGGATAGAGCAATCTCTTTCAGAAAGATGGCAAGCATTTCCGTAGCTGTCTCCAAACACCTGAATTTCAATATGTCTAGGTTCTTCAACAAACTTCTCTAAATACATTCCATCATTGCCGAAAGCGGCAGCAGACTCGGTTCTTGCAGAAGTCCATGCTTTTTCAAACTCTTCTTCTGCTTTTATGTAGCGCATTCCCTTTCCACCACCTCCAGCCGTAGCTTTCAGCATCACAGGATAACCCATTTCTTTTGCTATTCTCATGCCTTCCTCCGCAGATTCTAGCAAACCCACCGAGCCAGGAATGGTTGGAACTCCAGCCGCTTTCATGGTTGCCTTGGCAGTTGCCTTGTCGCCCATTTTGTCAATCATTTCTGGAGAAGCACCAATGAATTTGATGTTGTTTTCAGCACAAATGGCAGAGAATTTTGCATTTTCAGACAAAAAACCATAACCAGGATGTATGGCATCTGCATTGGTTATTTCTGCTGCTGCAATAATGTTCGGCATATTTAAGTATGACAACGAGCTTTGGGCAGGTCCAATACATACGGCTTCATCTGCAAAACGAACGTGTAAACTTTCAATGTCTGCCTTGGAGTAAACCGCTACGGTTTTGATACCCATTTCCTTACAAGTTCTGATAACTCGTAGAGCAATCTCGCCTCTATTGGCAATTAATATCTTTTTAAACACAGCTTAAGTCTTTAGTTGAGAAATAGAATAGAAAAAAGTCTTAAGTCTTTAGTCGGGAGCCTTTAGTTAAGAAGAGCTTTAAACATCTTTGGCGTGAATGCGCGGCAAAAAAGTTGGTGGTTTTTGTTGCGTCCCACGTAACTCTGTGAATTTGTGTAGCTAGAAGCTATTCTTTCAGCCTTATATAATGCTTTTCAACCAGTTTTGTTTTTACTAATGACTTTCGACTATAGACTTTGGACTATTAGGAAGGGTCAACTAAGAAAAGTGGTTGGTCATATTCTACTGGTGTAGAATTCTCTACCAATACTTTCACAATTTTTCCAGAAACTTCTGACTCTATTTCATTGAAGAGCTTCATAGCTTCTATGATACAAACTGGGTTTCCGACAGAAACAGAATCTCCAATATTTACAAATGAATCAGACTCTGGGTTGGCAGAACGGTAGAAAGTGCCAATCATTGGAGAGTTGATAGTGATATATTTACTGTCATCATCAGCACTTTCCGCAGGTTTGCTTGGAGTGGATTCAGATGTTGTTTCTACTTGAGTAGTTACCTGTAAAACTGGCTGTGAAGCAATTTGTTGGGCAGGTGCTGCTACCATATTTACGGTTGCCTGCTTTTTGATGCTTAATTTGATTTCCTCTGTCTTTATCTTTACTTCTTCTAATCCGGAATCGGCAATAAAGCTTATCAATTCTTTAATTTCTTTAGCTTTCATATTTTAGTGTTTTATTGATTTAGTGAATAGTTATCGTTCATAGAATGATGTTGCAAAACAAATTCGCTATCCAAGATCAAAGTAAGGTAATATTGGGCAATCAAAAAAGTAATTGATTATCAAAAAATCATCTCGCTATCAATCTCGAATTAGTGCAATTGTACAAAACCCGATGGAAAGGCAAATTGGCTATCCCTTAGAGCGTTCTATGTAAGAACGTGTACGGGTATCAATTTTGAGTTTGTCTCCTTCATTTATGAAAAGAGGTACTTGGATTTTCGCTCCAGTCTCTAATGTGGCAGGTTTTGAGGCATTTGTTGCAGTATCTCCTTTCAAACCAGGTTCAGTATAAGTTACCTCTAAAACCACATGATTAGGAAGCTCGCAACCAAGAATAGTATCTTTTTCTATATGGAAAAGTACGTCTGCAAATTCGCCATCTTTCAAGAATTCTTTACCCGCTACTAAATCTTCAGGCACCATAATTTGCTCATAATTGTCAGTATTCATGAAATGGTAGCCCAAATCATCTCTATACAAAAATTGATGCGTATGTCTTTCAATTCGGGCAGTCGTTACTTTGTGTCCTGACGAAAATGTATTGTCAATCACTTTTCCATTGGTTATACTTTTCAGCTTAGTTCTCACAAAAGCAGGACCTTTGCCAGGTTTCACATGCTGAAACTCAACAATGGTATATAAATCGTGATTGTATTCCAATACTAATCCGTTCTTGAAATCGGAGGTAGAAGCCATATTTTTCTTGTAAAAATTGAACAAAAAGCTATGCGGTTTTGAAATGCATAACTATCATTTTAGTGTGGTAAATTTAGTTGTTCCATCGGGAAAACAGCAAACCGCTCAAAAAATGTTTTAAAAAGGTACTTTTAATTTCAAGAAACAAAGCGATTTTAAGTTGGGAAACCCTTTTTTCTAACTCATGTTACGAGTCAATTTTTTTTTTCTTGGATTTCGCAATTTGTTCGTTGATGAGCAGAAACCAGTATTTCCAAAACTCGCCATCAAATCCTGAGAGGTTAAGAAAGTGAGTTATGGGTCGCCAATTTTGTGGAGTGGCTTAGCCGTTTGAACGTCTTTTGCTCCAATCTCAACCCTATTAAACTCCAAATTCAATTTCTGTTTAGTTTCCACAAAATTGAATGCTGTGTTAGCTGTAACTTGTAGAGATTGAAATTGGTTCAATCGTTAATTTGGGCATTGAGTACAATTCGTGATTTTTGTTTTCAGGTATAAGCCTGAACGCTTGCACTAAAAAAGGCTGAACCATGATTCCCAAGATGCCCTCGATTCCCCAAGATTAAAAAAACACAATCAAGGCAAATCCTGTAAGGACGTTGCATGCAACGTCCCTACGATAAACCA
>JBLIFI010000029.1:0-19250 GCA_047633715.1 Flammeovirgaceae bacterium | reverse complement strand
TTCTCTTGCTTGAAAAGATAAGTTTTGCGAATTGTTTTGTAATCGCCAATAATTGTATCAGCAGAAATCATGGGAATGTGAAGTGTATCAATTGTAGGGGATTTTAGCATTTTTTGTACTCCATTTCTAACATCCATGTAAAATTTGTGTTCTTCTTCTCCATAAACAATAGCTCCTTCACTAAAGACATAATCAATATTTACCCAGTACAGAAACTGATTTGAACTGTCTTTGGTAATATTTAAATCAGAATGAACATGGATTACTGTCCTACAATTTCTGCAAGCGCCTGATTTCCCAAGATTTTCTGGAAAGAAAACAAAAGAATTTTCTTGTGGTCTCATAATCAGACTATTTCCGATATCTATATATGAATCATATTTTTCATCTGTTCTATTAACAATTCGCAATGTTGAAGTTACCTGAAAATATTTATGATGTGGATTTTCGATTCTTACACTTGTTCTCAAATCTGAATATTCTATACTGCCTTCCAAAAACAGATTACGATTGCTCCAGAGCAACCAAATGGAAACAGCAAAGACAAAGACTTGTCTAATATAAGGGTTCTTCATAATTGTGTTTGTGTGAAATAGATAAATAGACAGTAAAATCACTTTTACTGTCTATTTGCAATTCTTTAGGAACGGGAATTAAATAAGATGCTATTTTATCGCAGTTTGTTTTTGAGGCTAGTTTAGGCAAAAATTGCAGTCATAGCATCGCTATGGCGAAATTTTTAACGAAGAATAGACCAAAAAGAAACAAGAGAAAATGTGCATTTATTTGTTTTCCGTTCCTTAATCAACTTTCTAATTATTGTTTCTTCCTCCATTTATCAAAAAAATCGAAAGGAGTCTTTCCGTCTTTTGCACCTTTTTCTACCGTCTCTTTCATGTCTTTCATCATATCTTCCAGAGGTTTGATAGTTTGCTTAAAACCTCTTTTGTAAGATTCTTTAGCTTTTTTCACATCGTCAGAAATAGGTGTTTCATCTGTGGTGGAGAAATAGCCACGCAGAATGTTTTCATATTCTCCAGACTGCACCCAAGTCATCATCTCATGTACTCTAATAACTGGAAAAGGATGGCTTTGGTCAACTAAGTTGAAGATTTTTAGCATATTATCGGAAAGTGAGCCTTTTTCATTGTATTCCTCTGCTTGCTTCATAAACTCACCCAAATCCATTTCCTCCAAACGAGTTCCACCCGTAAATTTCATCTGAATCTGAATCGCCACTTCTGGGTCTTGAACAGTCAACAAACCTGCTCTATCACAACTCAATTCACTTTTTCTGCTCCACTCCATGAGTGCATAATAAATTCCGACCATTGTGCCTATAGCGATTCCCGCCAATGGCAAACGATGCGCATTTTTCATCATCAACTCCAAAAAGAAAAACAAGGTGCGGTAAAGCATGTGTTCACTTTTGATATGCCCGAGTTCATGCCCAATTACGAAAAGAATTTCATCATCGGTCATGGCATCTAGCAAAGATGAGTTGAGAATTATCAACGGGTCATCTATTCCAATTGCTCCTGCATTGAAAAATGGATTTTGGGAGACGAAAAGTTCAGGTATTTTCTCCACATGCAAAACTGTGCAAGCTTCCAGATGGAGTCTATGGATTCTTGGGAACTGCTTCTCATTCACTCGCACCGAAGATGCCAAGGCAAAAAGCCTGAAAGCCTGTTCATTTGCAAAAAAATTGAGAAACATACGCATCACAGGCTCCAAACCTGGCATTGTTTTGATTGCCTTCATTCCCAATTTATCGGCAGGATGTTCCCAAGCCGAAGAGGGAATGTCTTTAAAGTTTACTCTGATTCTTTGTTTCTTTACGCTGTTTTCTTCTGTATTCTCTGACATTTATTTGTGGTTTAGTTTTTTGTGAGCCAAAGGCTCGGTTATTTTTATTCTGAACAGTTCGATTTGAAATTAAACCTACGTTTGAGTTCAAGACTGGAGTCTTGAACTAGTTGATTTCTACTTATTTTATTCCCCCAAAAGCTCCAAAGCACATGTTCTTATGGAGGATTTCCACTTTTCGGAATCCTACCTTTTTCATCAAGTCTAATTGGTAGTTGATTGACCTTGGAGAGTCTTCTTTTTCGATATATGCCAACACTTTCTCGGCATATTCTTTCCCTCCCAAATTGCTTAAATAGTCTTTATATCTTTCCCAAATATACTCGTTTATCGCTTCGGTGTCTTGTAAAACCAAATCGGAAATCATTAAGCAACCTCCAGGCTTGAGCAAGCGGAAAAGTTTACTAAATGTAGTTTCCCAATCTTTGTCATCTCGCAAATGGTGTAAAACAGCTCCTGCCAAAATAATATCATACTGGTTTTCTGGCAAGTCCACTTCTCTAATATCTCCTTGATGGATTTCTACCTTTCCCTTAGTTACTTCGGAAACTCTTTGAAACGCACTATCCAACATGGGTTTGCTCAAATCTACCAATGTGCAATTCAAATTTGGGGTTTTTGAAAGCATTTTGAGCGCATAATTTCCCGCTCCGCAACCAATATCTAATAAATTTGTGGCATTTGGTACAATCCGTTTGGCGGCTTCGGTAATTAACTCCAAAGAAATTGTGGCATCAATCGTGGCAACTTGCCCTGTATTCAAATTAGAAAACCGTTCTACATCTCCATCAAATCGCTCTCTTATTTCTGCTATGGTTGACTTGTTCATTTAATTGTGTTTTACTGTTTTGAGCCAAAGGCTCGGTTTTCTATTTTCGTCTTGAATACTGCTTATCGTTTAGGTTTAAGGCTAGAGCCTTGAAGCAGTTAATCTTTCGAGGCAAGATATTTTCATATCTGTGCATTTTTTCATCATCACATCCCATTCCATGGCGGAACAAATTCTCAAATCTACGCATCTTACTGCTCTTTCAGCCAATTGAAAATCTCCCTTTCGGCAACTTCTTCTTCCGAATCCTCAAAAATTGCATCTTCGGCAATCGTTTCTTTCGGGTTGGATTGTGTGTCTTTTTGGGCTAGTCGGCTTGCCACAATCATTTTTTTGAGAGCAAGCAAAAACTCTTCGTCTTCAATTTGGCTAATTTCCGTTGCCAAATGTTTTTTCAGTTCAGGTAAATTCATTTCCGTTCCTTTTTGTAAACAAACTTTAAACTCAATCCAAAAATACCGAATTGCCGACAAATTAGGAAAACGAAATCCACAAATGGTACAGAAGTTATTTATTGAAATTCTGAAAACAGATTTCCCGATTCTTTCAATCCAACAACATGATTCACCAAAATCTAAGATTTATCTAAATCCACTATAAATTCCTTATATTCGCCACGGTTTAAAAAAAGACTTACCCAAATTTGATTTCATAATGGATTATTTGAGAGGAATTTTAGGCATTGCTATTCTTATTGGAATTGCCTTTTTGTTTTCTAACAACAGAAAAGCAATTGATTGGAGATTAGTGGGAATTGGCATTACGCTACAAATTATTTTCGGTTTTTTACTCCAAATCCCATTGGTTCAAAGTGGTTTTGACGGAGTTAGTGGAGCTTTTGTGAAATTCCTTTCTTATGCAGGAGATGGAGCGCAGTTTCTTTTCGGAGGATTGGCTCGAAATTCGTATGTTTTTGAAAATGCCAATCATAATTTAGGAGTCGTTTTCGCCTTTCAAATTTTGCCTGTAGTCATTTTCTTTTCCACAGTTACGGCTGGATTATATTATTTGGGAGTTTTGCAGAAAGTTGTTTTCGGTATTGCTTGGGTAATGTCTAAAACCATGCGCTTATCAGGTGCAGAAAGCCTTTCCGCAGCAGGAAATATCTTTTTAGGGCAAACAGAAGCACCACTTTTGGTTCGTCCATTCATTGCTAAAATGACCAAATCGGAAATTATGTGTTTGATGACGGGCGGAATGGCAACGATTGCAGGAAGTGTTCTGGTGGCTTTTGTGGCATTTTTGGGCAAAACCGAAGCAGAGCAAACCATGTTTGCCTCTTACCTTCTGAGTGCTTCTATCATGAATGCGCCAGCCGCCATTGTGATTGCAAAAATCCTCATTCCCGAAACTGAGCCAGATAAAATTGACAGAAACCTTACCGTAAATAAAGATAGTATTGGCGTAAATCTTATTGATGCGCTTTCCAATGGCGCAGCCGATGGCTTGAAACTCGCTTTAAATATTGGTGCAATGTTACTCGCATTCATCGCCATCATTTTTGCTTTAAATGGAATTATCAAAGATTGGTTCGGAGATATTACTGGACTAAACGAATGGGTAATTACCTCAACTGGCGGACAATTTGATGGATTTTCCTTACAATATATTCTAGGTCAAGGTTTCCGTTTGTTCGCTTGGGTAATCGGGATTGATTGGTCGGAAACTTTGCAAGTAGGAAGTTTGCTTGGGCAGAAAACAGTTATCAACGAATTTATTGCCTACGATAGCTTAGCCCAAATGAAAGCGGCAGGAACTCTCAGCCCAAGAGCTGTTGGAATTGCCACGTATGCACTTTGCGGTTTTGCCAATTTCAGTTCCATCGCCATTCAAATTGGCGGAATTGGTGGCATGGCTCCCAATCAGCAAGCCACTCTCTCCAGATTGGGAATGCGCGCTTTATTGGGTGGAACTTTTGCCTGTTTCCTCACCGCAACCATTGCTGGGGCAATTATGACTTTTTAGAGAAAGACGTAAGATTTTAGATATAAGAAGTTAGAAAAGGCTGGTTGGAGTTTTAAACTCCAACCAGCCTTTTTTTTGCTAAGTAGCTCAAAAACAGTAATTGGCTACGAGTAATGGTTCAAAACTCCTAAAAGCCTTAGTTGAAGCCTTATTTGTTTCCTGTTTTTAGAGAATTTTAGTTTACATCACAACTAGCCGTTCGCAACTGGCCGTCCGCATTCAATTTTGGGGAAAGAAAACCGAAGTTTGGTTCGAGGCCTGATGGGTTTGAACCTAGAAAAAAAAACAGGTTCAAAGCGATAAGCCACTCCCCAAAATTAGCGGCATGCGACTGGCTGGGTTAATTCTGAGGATTTATTGGCGAGTTCTCGGAAATACTGTTTCCTTCTCATCAATGAACGATTTGTGAAATCCAACAAAAATAGAATTTGCATAATATCAGTTACTAACAATCCAGATTTCAGATGACTTACTACAATTGGCGCAATGATGACAAAACCAGATTATCGAAATCTAAAGGCGAAGATGTTGCCATTTCCATTGAGCAAACCAAAACTGAGTATAAAATATATGGTAGATATACGGCTCATGATAACTACATGGGTCATCCATTTAGTGACAATCTGTTGGCTGTAATTCAGCTACTCAAAAAGGAGGATGTTGACTACTCGTTGGTTGAGGGTTCAAAACTGGTTGTGGGAGATTTCTATCTCCAGGCAGATACATTTGTATTGCTAACTGCTGAAGCGTATGAAGGCTTTAGGAAATTCTTAAAGTGAGAATCTGAGCGTTGCCCAAAGTGTTTGAGTTTCCCAAGCGGGTGAGCCTGGGGAAACATCAGGGCCACCTGCATTGCTATTCATTGGGTAGAGTGCTTGTTCGTTCAGTATGTTCTTAGCAGTCAGGGTAAGCGAAATGCTCTTGGAGAATTGATATGCGACTGACAGGTTCGCCACAAAGCCACCATCTGCGGTTGTACCAATGGGCGAATACCATTTAGAGTACAACATAGAAGTAAGACCAAGCGAGAGAGGTTTGATTGGTTTGGCAATCATACTTAGCCTTGTTACATTTTCGGGAAATGCTTTAAAATGTAGATTTGCTCCATCTTTTGCCAAATACATGCTTCCTCCATCTTCGGCAATTGTTTTTTGCTCTTGTGTGGCAGTAGCCACCTTTACAAGGGCATGGCTCATGTTAATAGACAGTTTTTCTGACTTATACTCACCCGAAATCTCTGCGCCAAATTGAGAGAAATTACCTGGTGTATTTTTGAAATACCAATACCCATTCCAATCACCAGGAATGTCAGAACCTACAGGAACCATGGGAAATGTACCTGGGTCTTGATAAATCACACCCACATCAATTACGTTCTGAATAGAGCTGTAATAAGTTACGACTTCAAAATTGAGTTTCGAACTCGCTTTATAATTTAATGCGAGTTCTATATTTTGCATCTTTTCAGGTGCTGTTTCCGGAATGTTCGCTTCGTCAGGAATGTTGGCGTTTGCTACTTCTCCATAATTATCAGCTCTTAGGAATCCGTCATTTCGGTAACCACCCGTGTAATGCAATCCTACCGCACCCCGAAAGCCTGTTTGGTAAGTTGCCCTCACTCTTAAATCTTTATGGATAGAAAATATTGCTCCTAGACGTGGCGTAAAGCTATTTCCCCAGAATGGATGGTAGTCATTTCTGATGGCAAAGAAAAAATCTAGTCGCTTGCTTGGCGAGTAAAAGTTCTCTAAAAACACGCTCCAAACACTAATGTCTTTTTCAAAACCCATAGAAAGTTCTTGATTGGCTTGGGCAGGATCAAAGCCATTTACCACATTTGCTATAAAGTTATTGTTTTGGAAATTGCGTTTTCCCATGCTAAAATTCCTCCACTCAACACCTACTGCCAGTTTATTATTAGGAATAAGGTTGTCAATGTTCAATATGCTTTTTGCTCCGTATCTATCCTCCCTTGTTCCACCCATAGTTGTTTTTGTGTTAGAGGAGAGAACGAAGTGGTCTTGTGAGTAGTTCACGGAAGTACGCAGGCGCAAATTTGGTGTAATCTTCAGATTGTAAGACCCGTTGATTCCAGCTAATATTTGTTGGGAAATCTCACGGTCTCTGTAAAAATTATATAGGTCTCTCGTTTGATTGGCATAAAGCACACCTAACTCAAAATTTTTATGCTGTACATTACCCGTCATCGTAATGTTGTTCGTCTTTCTGAGTTTGTGTCCCATAAGCGCAACCACCGTATCTATGGCGGAGTTATATCCTTGATTTCCCTGCACTGCTGCCCAACCTTCATTTCGGAGAGTCTGCCCATTATACTTGTTGCTAGAAAGGTAGAAATATCCGCTGGTTTTTTTAGATGAAAAGCCTGAGCCAACACTTCCATGTGCATACCCATCTTTTCCTATTGAGGCTGTAATGTCAGTAAACATATTGCTTTTGCTGCCTTTTTTAGCCTTTCCGTTCTTGGTAATTACATTTATTACGCCCAATAAAGCTCCTTGCCCTAATGTAACCGAGCCTGGGCCTCTAATTACCTCTACCCGCTCAATGTATTCAAAATTTGTGCTGTTCAGAATGGCATCGGCAGGTCCCCAGAAAAACTCCGTATTTAGGCTTTGCCCATTCATGAGTAGCAGCACTTTAGAATTATTGTCTGCCGCCATACCACGGAATCCAGCAATTAAATCATCTTGGTCTTCTACTAAGAAGAAGCCTGGCACATACATCATAATGGCTTCCGAAAGTATTCTTGCGCCACTCATTCTTAGTTGCTCGGCAGATATTGTGGTAATAGATACAGGCTGTTTGTCTTTTTCAGTAGCCACATTAGATGCCACAGTAATACTTGTCAAGTCTTCTAAACCAAGTTGGTAAAAAGAAGTATCGCTATCGCTTTGTGCGTTGGCAAATGTTGAAAACAGTAAAAAAGCACAAAACAACATTAGTTGCTTCTGCCAAAAAATAATCTGTTTTCTTTCGTTCATAGTGGTATTGGTTTGGGATTTTGCCTTATGCTTCAATAACCAAACAGCTGTTTCAAACTAGTGCATTGAGTTCTAAGTTTATGTCTGTATTTTTTGGAATGTTTTTTTCTTCTGTAAAGCAAAATTTGGTACTGAAAATGTAAAGTATATTGGCTAAAATTTTGATTTCCAATTGGAAAAAAGCTCTATTTTTTTAGTCAGAAACAGAGCTTTTATAGGCAAAAATCATCAGCATACCTTGCGTATTCAGTACCCAAAATTTGCAGGCATAGCCATAGCTACGGCTAAGAATTTTAATGCACTAGAAGGAAACAAGAAACAAAAATAACAACACGAACTTAGGAGTTGATGCACTAGTAGTTTTTGATTACTACATTGAGGAAGGATACTTTTCAATCCAAATGAAAAGTAAGCCTAAAGCTTTAAGCCAATTACGGTAATATCATCTCTTTGCTCTTTAGTGCCTTGCTCATGCAATAGTAAATCTGCAAGAACCTGTTTTTGATCTTGCATGGGCTTATTAGAGTTTTTAGTAAGGGTATTTCTTAGTTTTGGAGAACCGATTTTAGATTTTTCCAACCCATGATTATCCGCATAGCCATCTGTGGTAAGGTAAATAGATGTGCCTTTTGGCAATAATATTTCTTGGTCGTGAAACAAATTTTTTCGGGTGGTTTTGTAGGGCCAGCCAATGGAAATACGATCTGCCTTGAGTGTTTCCATTTCTGTGTTTTCTGGTTGGAGATAATAAAGCGGTCTCTTTGCACCAGAAAATGTCACTTTCACATGCTTATTGTCATGTTCTTCCATTTTACAGACACAAACATCCATTCCTTCTGAGGTTTCTGTGCTGTCCTGCTTAAAGTGTTCCTTTATTTTTTCATTCAAGAAAGTGAGGATATCAGCTGGGCTATCCATCTTATTCTCTTTAATTGCCTGATTGAGCAGGGAGTTGCCAATCATACTCATAAACGCGCCAGGAACGCCATGTCCTGTACAATCTACGGCTATCACAATTTTATACCCATCTTGTTCATGCGCCCAATAAAAATCTCCAGAAACAATATCTTTCGGTTTAAAAAAGATAAAATAGTCTTGAAAGGACTCTTGAAACCATTTTTCAGAGGGTAAAATTGCCTCTTCTATGGTAAGTGCATAGCGTAAACTGTCTGTGATTTGCTTGTTTTTTTCCCCTATCACTTCGTTTGCATATTGAACTTGCTCGTAAGCACGACTGTTATCAAGTGCAATTGAAGCATAAGAGCCTAATGTATGTAAAAGAGTCAGGTCAGATTCGGTATAGGCATTCTCTTTGAAACTCTGAACCGTAAGTACGCCAATACGCCTTGACTCAACCATCAGGGGCAGGTAAATCAAGGAAGATGGCAACTCTCCTCGGCTCTCCTCAACAGGGATTGAGAAAGCATTATGAACCTCTTCTAAACTATTGATGAAAATATCTTCCGAATTCAGAAAACATTTTACCGAGGGAAGTTTCTCATTGTTAATCGCGTCAACGCTATAAGGAAGTATCTCTCCTTTCTCTATGAAATCAGTAAATTCTAAGACCTCTTTTTCATGGTTGAAAATGCCAATACCAAAACAAGTGGCATCCATTAGCTCATTTACATTTTTATAAACTGTATTTATAATGGCGCTGAGGTTTAATGTAGCGGTAATTTCTTGTCCAATCTCACTCAATACACTAATATCATGAAAGGCTTTTTCTATTGTATTGTGCTGTTTTTCTAGCTCACTATTTTTGTCTTCTATATAGTCTCTCTGTGCTAAAATCTCGTCTCTCTGCTGTGAAAGCTCTTCGGTTTGCACCATGATTTCATCTTTTTGCAATTGCAGTGTATTGTTTTGAGTATTCAACAAAGTGTTTTTTCCATTCAATTCTTCATTTTTTACGGCTATTTCTTTCTTTTGAGCTTCTAGCTTTCGGTTTGCTCTTTGTTTTAGAATAAAGCCAATTAAAAGCAAAAGAATAATCAATAAAACAAAACCCAATCCGTAGAAAAAATACTTCCTTTCTGTTTCTTGTTTTGCCAGTTGCTCTTTATTGAGTAGGTCTTTAATCTGATTTTCTTTGGTAAGTAGGGCAATGTCTTTTGTCCGTTCCTTTTCTTCCAACTCTTTTTGCTTGAGTGCCAGCCGTTGTAAGCGGTCTGTGGCTTGTAGCATCACTACTTCTCTACTCTTTTTATCTGCCTCTATTTTATTTTTCTCTAGTATAATTTGTTGTAAATAGCCCTCTTTCTCTAACTCTTGTTGTTTAAGAGACGCATTTGCCAATTCTTGTTCTTGCAATTGAAGTTGCAGCTCCTTCTCTTTTTTCTCCGTCTCTAATTGTAGTTTGGTAAGCGAAAGCTGATTCACTTCTTTATCTACCAAAAGGAGTTTTAAATCATTTTCTTTCTTTTCTGCATTTGCTCTTTTTTGGAGTTCATTTTGCAATTTTTCCTGTTCTCCTGCTTGAATGGCATCTGTAGTCTCAGCATATAGTTTATAATACTCTAATGCTTTTTTATTACGCCACATACTTTGATAAATTTCAGAAAAGGCTTTGTAGCTCGTAGCAAGAGTTTCCTTACTTTCTGCTTTCGTGCCAAACTGAATAGCTCTTTCTGCGTACCTAAGCGCACTTTCCGTATCTTCTTGCCCTTGGTAAAGAGCCGAAATGTAATTACAAACTTTCGCAACCTCTTTATCATTTTTCTGTTGCTCTCTTATTTTTGCGGCCTCAAAAAACACCAATAAAGACGCATCCACATTTCCTTTAACCTGTTGCATCACACCTATATTGACCAGCGTAACTGGGTTTCGGTCTTGTGCATAAGCCATAGACTCTTGGAAATGGGCAAGCGCCTTGTCATATTGCTTCAATTTTTTATATAGAAAGCCCAAGTTGTTTAATGCAGAAGAAATACCTGCCGAGTCTTTCAGAGACTTGTCTAGTTCAAGTATTTCAAGTTGATTCTTGAGCGACTCTTCAGGCTTATTTAATTGGAGGTGCAGATTGGAGATATTGGAAAGCGCATTGATTATCTGCTTTGTTTTTTTATTCGACTGGTGGATAGCCAATAAAGATTGGTTATAGGCGAGTGCTTCTTCTGTTTTGCCAAGGGTTTGGTAGGTAACAATTAACTCTGCCAACACACGGATTTCAGAAGTCTGGTTGTCCATTTCCTTATAAGTCTCATAAGCTGGTGTAAGGTACTCCACCGCTTTCTCATTCACTCCCCAAGTTTTATAAAGCAAGCCTATTTGTTCATTTGTCTCAGCCAGTTTTACTTGGTTCTTCTCATCTTCATATACCTTTATTACCTGCAAATAGTAATTTAGCGCAGTGGCAAACTGCTCCTTTTTCTGATACAAACTGGCTAATTGTGTCAGTAGGCTTGTGGGCGGATTGTTTTCAGAAAGCACAAGAGCTTGTTCTGCCTTTTTTTCTGCTTCTGCTATTCTGCCATTCTTCAGCTCTATTTTAGATAATTCAGTCAGTATCTCCACCTTTTCTGCCGCTTTGGTCGCTTTTGAAAGCCGAGTATTAAGCGCATCTGTCTCAGACTGCCCAAAGGCAGTATTGAAGAGTAGCAAGCAAAAAAGTAATATTGAGGTATGTTTAAGCATAAATACTTATAAGTATTTTTTTACAACTGATTGTTCTATAAATGGTAGTGTGAAACATGGGTACTGAAAATGTAAAGTATGTTGGCTAAAATTTTGATTTCCAATTGGAAAAAAGCCCTATTTTTTTAGTCAGAAACAGGGCTTTTATAGGCAAAAATCATCAGCATACCTTGTGTATTCAGTACCGAAACATGTAATGCTGTTAAAATTAAAATCTACTTAAAATCGGAATTTGCTAACGCAAATAGCTTATTTCACGATACAGTACCACTGCGGGCAGGAAGCTATTGGCTACGGATATTTCTCCTAAAGAACGATCATAGCATTACCTGATTATAACTAGCCTATAAATATGCGGATAATTTAATCCTTAGCCAAATAAAAAAGGAGTCTAAGAAATCCTTGAAGATTACAATGAGCCTTCAATGGTTTCTTGGGCTTTTATGGAGACAGCCTATAAGCCTTCTCAAACTCCCCAATCAAAATCTGAATATCTTCTTCATTGTATTTCCGAGAGAAATGAACGGGAATCGCATTTTCCACATGGCACTCTTGCATAATTTTACCCGAAGCAGAAGAATAGCTATGTGCCTTTTTTTCTGCTTTCTCCTTATCCTCCAATTTGTAGAAACTCTCAATAAACACTTGGTTGGAGTTTGCAAAGTGTGTTTTGATTACAGAATGGTTTGATTCTGTAGCCCCATGATCCATAATTACACCCAAAGAGTCGCCTTTTTTGACTTCCAACAAATGGAAAAGAGCGCTTGCTAAATGATTTGTTCCATCAATTTTTATTTGCCTTTCACTTTCCCCATTATCGTAAGCCTGCTTGAGTTCATTTATCCACTTTCCACCTCGAAAATTGCCATTTCCCAAATTGATATTCACAGAATCCTGCTCTTTGAAATGGTAAGCAATTGAATCTGTTTTGTGGTCTAGAATAGCGAAATCAACAGAAAATCGTTCGTTTTCATAGAGTTTGGTTTCTGTTCCTAGCCTTTTCAGTTCCCAAGTTGGCGGTTGGATTTCATACGTTTCAATCTGGGAAGTAGTAATAATTTCCCGAATTTCGTAAGTGATAGCATCAGGCGTTGCTAAATTCCAGAGATAGCTTTTTACTTTTGCCTGTACCTGCTTGGCAATCCCTTTCGGGCCACAAATAATTACCCTTTTGCCAATTCCCAACTGATGCCGAAGTACTTTATCGAATCCAATAAAATGGTCGATATGCGTGTGGCTAATGAAAATTGCCCGAACGTTTTGGCAATCCTTCACACTCAATCCACTTGCCTCGCCACATTCACACAAATAAGAATCGGAATGATTGTCGAGTGTGAAGAGAATGGAAATATCTTCGTTGGGCAGGCTTTTGAGTTGAGGGAAGAATGGCATTGGTTTTTGGTTATCAGTAGATTATTTGACATGGTTGATTCTCACTAAATTGCAATTGATTATTGATTTTGGAGAACGCATAATAGACTTATCACGATTAGCTTTTTCCTAAAAAAAACCATTCCTCCCTACGGCTGTGAGGGAACGGAATCCCGCACTACTAAAGCAATCATAATAATATCGCAGGATTCAAGCTATCAATTCAAAAAGAACTTTGGACTTTGGGCTCACGACTTGAGACTCTTTTTCAAATTCGGAATCTTAATCACAAATGTGGTTCCCTTGCCCAATTCGCTTTCTGCCCGAATGCTTCCTTTGTGCGCTTCCACCATCATTTTGACATAATGCAGACCCAATCCAAAGCCTTTCACATTATGTAAATCTCCTGTGTGAACTCGGTAGAATTTATTGAAAATCATTTTCACATCCTTCTCGGCAATACCAATTCCGTTGTCGGCAATGGAAATCACCATATATTTTTTCTCATTCCGAGTGTTAAATTTTACGGTTGGAGTTTCAGACTCATTGTACTTTAGGCTATTGTCAACCAGATTATTGAAGATATTCGTAATGTGAAGTGTATCCACAAAAACGAAGTCATTTTGTGCATCCAGATTCATATCCAACTCGCCACTTTTTTTCTCAATAGTAGCCTGTAAACTTCCCTCCATATTTGCGAGTAATTCATGCAAATTCAACTCTTCCCTTTTCAACTCTTCCGATTTTTTATTCAGAACAGCCACTTGCAATACTTTCTCTACTTGGTTTTTCAATCGGGCAGTCTCATTTTTGATAATCGTAGCATAACTCACCAAGCGTTCTGGGCTGTCTTTTATCTTCGGATTCATCAGCACCGAAGCAGAAATATCTATGGTGGAAATGGGAGTTTTAAACTCGTGGGTCATGGTATTGATGAAATCTGTTTGGATTTCGGAAAGCCGTTTCTGACGCAGAATCACAAAAAGCGCATAGGCGAAAAACAGAATTACCACCAAAACAATTATTGTTGAGATAATTGAAATTTCGAGTTGATTCAATAAAAGAGTCGCTTTATCGGGGAAAAATATGCTGAAATAGAAGCTCTCTGTCTCCGAAAGCTGTGGGAACTTGTATTTTTTATCTGCGGGAGGCGAGCAATCTCCAGTAAGGCAAACATATTCCCCATACTCCAACAAATCGGTTTCACAATTGTAAATAGCATATTCGAAATTGAGCGTAATGCTGTGTTTCAAGAAGTAAAGTTTCAGAAACTCCTCCAATTGGTCTGGCGTGATTGGGTAGTTCACCATCACTTTAAAAGAATTGGAAGTCGTTTGCTCCACAGGTTGGAAAAATGTATTGGCACGCTTCTCCAAAGGCACTAAACTCTCCGAAGTTTCCTGTAAAGCAATGCTAATGGTTCGGTCAATGCTAGAGTTCTTCAACTCAAAAGCTCTGCTGAACCAATAATATTGAACCACCACCAACCCGAGAATGGAGAAAACTGCCAATATAATAAATATGCGTAAAGTTGTTCGGCTCATATAAGCTGTTTGTCAAATTTTGACTAAAAATAAACGTCTATAACCGTAAAAAGAATAAATATTGAAATCATTTCATTAAAACGATGTTACGCAATATATTGATTTTGGCTGGATATCACACTTTGGCAGATTCTCAGAAATAGGAGTTGCCACATTATTAAACTTCCATTTCCAGCCTTACAGGGCAATGATCTGAATGCTTCACATCAGGGAGAATTTTGCAGTCGGTCAGTTTCTCTTGGAGCGATTCGGTGGCGAAGAAATAATCAATCCGCCAGCCTTTGTTATTGTTTCGGGCATTGGCTCGGTAACTCCACCAACTGTAATTGTCAGGTTCTTGGCTGAAATGTCGGAAAGTATCTACAAAGCCTTTTTTTAGGAAATGGCTGACCCATTCCCGCTCTTCTGGCAAGAAACCACTCGTGTTTTTCTGTTTGGTAGGATTGTGAATATCCATGTCCAAGTGGACAATATTCACGTCTCCACAAATGACCAAATTGGGTTCGGTTTTCTTTAATTCATCAATGTACTTTTGGAAATCAGCCAAATAATTCATTTTGAAAGCCTGTCTCAAATCTCCCGAACTGCCCGATGGGAAATAGGAATTGATGAGTGTGAAATTCTCAAAAGTTAGTTTTAGAACTCTTCCTTCAGAATCATATTTCTCCAAACCTATTCCTTTTGTTACGGAAATTGGTTTGATTTTGGTAAAAGTCGCCACTCCGCTATATCCTTTTTTCTCAGCAGGATTCCAGTAAATTTCATAACCCATTTCTTTGAAAATCTCCAACTCTGGCACTTGGTTTTCCATGGCTTTGACTTCTTGCAAGCAGAAAATAGCTGGATTCTCCGACTCAATCCAGCCCAAAAAGTCTTTTTTGAGTGCTGCACGGATTCCATTTACATTATATGTGATGATTTTCATTCTATGTTTTTTTTGAGTTTAATGGTATAGCAAGTTGAAAATGCTAAGAATTGATTCAAACTTATCAAGTTTTGAACCGCAAAGAAAAGGTAAATATATGAATCAAAAAATCCTTGAAAATATTCCTTCTTCTTTCCTCCTTTCTCTTTTTTCCAAAATCAGCAAGTCATTTTAGATGGCAATTCCCATGTTACTATCTTGCCATTTTGCTACTTCACATCTAAACTTGCTTGTGCTTACCAAAATTCTGCTTACATTTGGAATTCTTTTCAGAAATGCCGAAAAACAAAACTTCATATCGAATCTTTGCCGTTTGGTTCTTGCTACTGATGCTCGTTGCGCCAGTTGCCAAGAGTTCAAACTATGCTACTTTGTTAGCGCAAAGCAAAGAAACTGTTCGGGTGGAATTGGAGCAGGGAGATTTGGATTCGAGTTCGGAAACGACTCAATCCAACCAAAATGAATGTGAAATTCATGAGGCTTCCGATTTCAAAGCAGTTGTTACGGTTGGCATTCAGTTGAATTTTAATGTAGTTGGTTTTTTACCAACTCCAAAAGAGACTTTCGTTTCCCTAAACGAAACTAAGGAAGAAATTTTCATTCCTTCTTCCTCTCAGCATCACAAAACGATGCATACGCACTACATTTCCCCACAAGCACCCTAATAAAATTAAGAATTGAGAATGAAAAATTAAGAATGGGAATTTAAAACTCTCGTTTCTGATGGCTTGTTCTGGCGTTCAATACTATTGGATTGGGAATTTAGCATAGCGTTTTGAAAACCTTATGCTAAAAAAGTGGAAATATTATTAAGTGTGTTTAATACAAACATCTTTCTTCCTTTTTCTTTCCTCTTAAAAGTCTAAAATCTTATTTCTTACATCTTATATATAAAACAAAATGCAAAATAAATTTTGGGTAACCACCTTTGCTGTCATTGTTACAGTACTTAGTGTTTTCTATTTGTCGTTTACCTTCATGGCAAACCACATGGAGACAAAAGCACGTAATTATGCTACCGAAACAGGTAATACGAAAACGGCTTTTATGGATTCTCTTTGGAACGAGGAAGTTTATCACCTCGGTTTCAAAAGTTACACTTTGAAAGAAGTGAAAGAAAGAGCCTTGAATTTAGGGCTTGATTTGCAAGGCGGTATGCACGTAACTTTGGAGGTAACTCCAGCAGATATTTTGATTTCATTGGCAGGCGGAAACCCTACTGTGGAATTCAAGAATGCCATTGCCAAAGCGAAAGAAGTTCAAAAGAATAGTCAAGACAGATTCACAGACATCTTCTTCGATGCTTTTGAAGAGGCAAATCCTGACAAACCATTGGCAGAGATTTTTGCTAGTTCTGCTAACAAAGATTTGATTGATTTCGGAAGTTCAAACTCTGATGTGCGTAAAGCTATTTTGAGTGAAGTGGATGGCGCAATTGATTTGGCTCAGAAAGTAATTGAAACTCGTGTTGACCAGTTTGGCGTAACGCAACCAAGTATCCAGAGAATTCAGGGAACTGGTAGAATTCAGATTGAATTACCAGGTGTTGACAATCCTGCTCGTGTGAGAACACTTTTGCAAGGAGTTGCTCAATTAGAATTTTTAGAAGTAGCTACTGCTGATATTTATGTGCCAGTAATCTCCAAAATTGACGAATTCCTTTATGCAGAGGAGCAAGCAAACTTGGGAACAGTAGAAAAAGATACCAATTTAATTGGAGAAGGTGACGTTGTAGAACCTGCTGACGGAAATGAAGGCGAAGATGCACTTTTTGCAGAAGATTCTAACAATGTTGAAGATTCTGATTCCACTAAATTGGAAGAAGCTAAGATTTCTGGTTTCTTGAAAATGTTGAAAAGCAGACAAGGTTTAGTTTTCTCTGCATTAGATACAAGCCGTGTAAATGCGTATTTGAATCGTGCAGATGTGAAACGATTGATTCCTGCAAACTTGAAATTCTTATGGGAGCATAAAGCCACAATTACTGATGGAAAAGAATTTTTACAACTCTATCCAATCAAAACAGAAAGAGGCGGAAGAGCGCCTTTGACTGGAGAAATCATTGCCGATGCTCGTCAAGATGTAGATGAGTACGGAAGAGCAGTTGTTTCAATGAACATGCAACCACAAGCGGGTAGAGTTTGGGCAAAATTAACAGCAGCTTTGGCTCAGAAAGGACTTCAAAATGGTGTTCCTAGCCAAGTAGCAATTGTTTTGGATAACAGAATCTACTCTGCTCCAACAGTTCAGACTGAAATCTCTGGTGGGCGTTCTCAAATCTCTGGTAATTTCACAGTAGAAGAAGCAAAAGATTTAGCCAACATCTTGAAAGCAGGTAAATTACCCGCTCCAACAAGAATTGTAGAAGAAGCAGTTGTAGGGCCAACACTTGGCTTGGAAGCACAGAGATCTGGTTTGATTTCAATTGCATGTGGTTTAATCATCGTGGTATTATTCATGATTGGTTATTACTCAAAAGGTGGTTTAGTTGCCAACATTGCTTTGGTGTTTAACTTGTTCTTCATCATCGGTATCTTGTCTAATTTGGGTGCTGCTTTAACCTTGCCAGGTATTGCAGGTATCGTACTGACAATTGGTATGTCCATTGATGCCAACGTACTTGTGTTTGAAAGAATCCGTGAGGAAATGCGAGTGAGTAAAAACATGGCTCAGGCAATTAACACAGGTTATGACAAAGCATTCTGGACAATTTTTGATGCCAATGTAACTACTTTTCTAATCGGGATTTTCTTATACGTATTCGGTTCTGGACCAATTAAGGGTTTTGCCATTACATTGATGATTGGTATTGCGTGTTCATTTTTCACAGCAGTTTATATCACTCGTGTAATCATCTCTTGGATGACAAAAGACGGACAGAAAGACAATGTTTCTTTCCAGACTCCTTTCAGCAAAAACTTCCTTACAAATATCAATTTCGATTTCTTGGGTAAGCGTAAAATGGCTTATGTAGGTTCTGCAATTGTTATTTTAATCGGTTGGAGTTTAATTGCCATGCAAGGATTGAACTTAGGAGTAGATTTACAAGGTGGACGTTCTTACCAAGTAAAATTTGCAGAGGAGCTTCCTGCTTCTCAAGTAAAGGTTGCCCTAGCAAGTTCTTTCGAGAACAAAGGCTTGGAAGTGAAAACTTTTGGAGATGATAAAACTTTGAAAATTACTACCAATTATTTGGTCGAAGATGAATCTGCTGAAGCAGATAAAAAAGTAAGAATGGCTCTAGTTACAGGTTTAGAGAAATTTACAGCTGATAAATTTACCGCTGCGAAATTCACAGATGTAGATAGAAAACCGAACGAAGGCGAATTTACAGTCCCATCTTACTCTAAAGTAGGAGCGACTATTGCCGATGATATTAAGGATTCTTCTTCCAAGTCTGTGTTCTTCTCTTTGGCGGCCATCTTCCTTTATATTTGGGTAAGATTCCGTAAATGGAGATTTGGTTTAGGTGCGGTAATCGCTCTTTTCCATGATACATTGATGGTATTCTCAATCTTTGCCATTGCTAGAGCTTTGGGAGTAGCTTACGAAATTGACCAAGTATTTGTGGCTGCGATGCTCACAATTATTGGTTACTCAATAAATGATACGGTGGTTGTGTTTGACCGTGTGAGAGAGTATTTGGGAATTCAAGGAGCAAATAACTTGAAACATACTTTCAACCAATCTATCAATAATACAATGAGCAGAACAATTGTAACTTCAGTAACCACATTGTTGGTTGTTTTGGTATTGTTCCTGTTTGGTGGCGAGGTGCTGAGAGGTTTCTCTTTCGCTTTGTTAATAGGTATTGTTATTGGTACTTATTCGTCTGTTTTCATTGCTACACCAGTAGTATATGACACAATCAGCATGACTCAAAACAAGAAAGAAGTAGCGATTGAAAAAGCAACTGCTTAATTAGTAAAACTTCTTTGGTTCTATCGTGAATTTGGGTATTGAGTGCAATTCATGATTTTGCAGTTTAAGTTATTAGGTTCAAGTGTGGACGCTTGGGAAGCCCCGCTTGAACCAGTTTTATTGCTTGTTTTTCGAGTTTTAACAAACTCGAAAAACAAGCAATTTCTTCAAATCTTAGTTTTGTTATA
>JBLIFI010000028.1:0-19408 GCA_047633715.1 Flammeovirgaceae bacterium | reverse complement strand
CATCCTTTCTGCAAAGCTTCTTGGAAAGTTCGTCCAATTCCCATCACTTCGCCAACAGATTTCATCTGCAAGCCCAAAATTGGGTCTGCGCCTTGGAATTTAGCAAAATTCCAACGAGGGATTTTTACAATTACATAATCCAACGCAGGCTCGAAGAAAGCAGAAGTTGTTCCTGTAATGGCATTTTTGAGTTCATCTAAATTATAGCCAATTGCCAATTTGGCGGCAATTTTCGCAATCGGATAACCCGTTGCCTTCGATGCCAAAGCCGAAGAGCGGGAAACTCTTGGGTTGATTTCGATGCCAATAATAGCATCTGTTTCAGGATTTACCGAGAATTGAACATTGCAACCGCCTGCAAATTGACCGATTCCATTCATCATTTTAATAGCGAGATTTCGCATATTCTGATAAACTGTATCGGGCAAAGTCATAGCTGGCGCAACCGTAATCGAGTCGCCCGTGTGAACTCCCATTGGGTCGAAATTCTCAATCGAACAGATGATAATTACGTTTCCTGCGGAGTCACGCAAGAGTTCCAATTCGTACTCTTTCCAACCTAAAATACTTTGCTCTACTAAAACCTCGTGGGTTGGAGAAGCGTGTAAACCTCTTGTAAGCGCAGTTTCAAATTCCTCTTCGGTATTCACGAAACCGCCACCGTAACCTCCCAAAGTAAATGAAGGACGAATTACGAGTGGAAATCCAATTTCTTGGGCAATTTCTTTTCCTTCCAAAAACGACCTGGCAATTCTTCCTGTGCAAACTCCCACATCCAACTCCAACATTTTCTTTCGGAACAATTCTCGGTCTTCGGTGGTCTGAATGGCGTGGAAATCGACTCCAATTACTTCGACTCCAAACTCATCCCAAATGCCGACATCGTTGCAATCAATTGCCAAGTTGAGCGCAGTTTGTCCACCCATAGTTGGGAGAACGGCATCTACATTGTGTTCTTCTAAGATTTTAATAATTGACTTTTTCTCCAACGGAAGCAAATACACATGGTCTGCCGTCATCTCGTCTGTCATGATGGTGGCAGGGTTGGAGTTGATGAGAATAACCTCAATTCCCTCTTCTCGAAGCGAGCGAGAAGCTTGCGTGCCTGCGTAATCAAATTCACAAGCCTGACCAATGATGATTGGTCCGCTTCCTATAATCAATACTGAACGAATGCGTTTGTTTCTGGGCATGATTTAGATGGATAGATGGTTAGAGAATTAGATTGTTCTATTTGTTTACTTCGAGTTTATATTGAGAAAAGAGTAAGGAAACTCATTTTACTATCTTTTTCAAAAAAACCGACTCGGAGAGCCGGGGTACGGTATTGTAATTCCTTTTTCATTCCTCTTTGTTCTTTTCTCCTTTTTCCTAATCTTGGCAAATCAAGCTGTCTTGACCATCGTGGTCAAAAAAAACCCCAATTTTCTTCTCTTTACGAAGAAAATTGGGGTTTCCACTCAATGAAGAAGTGGGCAGATATGTTGCCATTTCAGTTTCATTGGATGCGAAGGTAAAAACGATTCGGAAGTTTCAAAAGGATTGATTGGATTTATTTTGTTGGAATTTTATTAGTTGAATTTCAACCCCAAAAAGAATCGATTTGAGGAGATACTAAAACAAATATTAGACTTTATCACAATTGATTTATTATACTCGTTTTCTGCATCGACTCTCCGAGTCGAGGTACGAATAACTACTGTAGAGCGGGCCGGGTGGCCGGTGCCATTCACTACCCGCTCAATCTGATGGATTTACTGTACAAAATCAATCGTGATAATATCTATTCCAAAGACAGATATTTTTTTTGATTCCCCCAACACATCATTCCTTACAAAATGGGCAATTTGAATTTCATAGTTACCTCGCCAGTCGTTTGGTCAACCTCAATTTTGGCATTTTCTGCACCCATATCTTTACCAGTCGCCATTTTGAAAAGTCCAGACAGGAAGCCCATTCCCTGATTCATAACCTGCTCCACCTCTTTTAATTGTTGCGTATTTTCCGCAGTATTGGCTTTGTCCGATGTAGTTGCGCTTGCACTTTGTACACTCGCTGAACTGCTAGAAGGCTTTTCGGTTTCCGAAGTTTTCGGCTGATTGGTTTCTGGTTCGCTGTCCGTAGTTTCCGAATCGGAAGAAAGGCTAGAAAGCTCTTGGGCCAAGGTTTCATCCATCTCAGTTTCATCGGTTTTTGGGTCTTCGAAATCATCAGCCATGGCTTCTAGCTGTTGCAAGAACTGGGAACGACCTTTATTAGAAAAATCTACTGTGTCGGTATGGCTATCTGTATCTAGCACACCTTCAAAGAGGTTTTGCTTGAGCATCAGACCAGAGGCAATTCGCATTTCAATGGAATTTTGGGTAATGAGATTGAGCACTGTGAGGTGTTTACTGCGCTGTCCGATACGATCAATCCTACCAATTCGCTGATTTTTCTTGGCAGGATTCCACGGTAACTCAAAGTTGATTACCGTGTCCGCCACCTGCAAATTCAGCCCAGAACCTCCTGCTTCAGTAGAGACAAACACTTGGCAGTTAGCATCTTCTTCAAATTTATTTACCAGTTTTCCTCTATGCTTCACGGGCACTTTACCATTCAGTTCGGCAAAGCCGATATTATGTTTTTTCAGCATTTTACCAATCAGCATATTCATTTTTGTCCACTCCGAAAAAATGATAATTTTTCTGTCGGAATTGGTCAAATCCATTTTCTCTGTCAAAATATGCTCCAACTCCACCAGTTTGGGCGAGTGGTTGGTCTCTTGGTCTATCAGATAGGTAGAATCGCAAACCATACGCATATTCGCCATCAGCAACATGAGTTTCTGCATGTCGTAGGGTGTCATGAACTTTTTACGGACAATCTGAGCGATTCCTTTTGCATAGCTGGCGTGGTAATCTGCCTGCATGGGGTGCATATTCACATAAATATCTTGTTGTGTGAGTTGCGGAAGTTGTTTCAGCACATTGCGTTTTTCCCTTCTGAGCAAAATAGGTCTCAAACGTTCGTTCAGCTCTTGCAAATTGTAATAGCCCTGAATTTTATTCTTTTTCTGATGGTCGAAATAGCAATGCTGATAAGAAAACTCCCAAAGTGGTGCTAAATAATAGGGGTCAATAAAGGCAACTATAGAATATAAATCTATGAGTTTATTTTCTATAGGCGTGCCAGTAAGCACAAGCGCATGTTTCCTTTTCAAACTTTTGATTGAGCTTGCGGTGCGAGTATTGAAATTCTTGATTCGTTGCGCCTCGTCCAAAACAATGAAATCAGCTGCATATTTATTCATTTCGTTTTGGTCTCGCAAAACGGTTTCGTAATTCATTATCAGGAAGTAATCTTGGCATTCCCGATAGATGACGGCTCTCTCTTCTGGAGAACCCTCCACCACTTTTGCTGTGGCATCAGAGAATTTCTCAATTTCACTTTTCCACTGATGCTTCACGGAAGCTGGGCAGATGATGACAGTTCTCTTGAATCCGAAAATCTCTCTTTTTGCCAGTGCCGTGCCAATGGCTTGCATCGTTTTCCCCAATCCCATTTCATCTGCCAGAATCGCCCCTTTCTTAAAGGTTAGGAACTCGATTCCTTCTACTTGATAGTCAAAAAGAGTTGCTTTTAGGAGAGAAAAGTCTATTTCATGGTTAGATTTAATCTCTTCCAAGCTCATTTCCTCATAAGCCTCCTCTACTTTGGCATGTACTTCTGGTCGAATCAGAATTTCTTTATGGGAGTTGGCTTCATTCAGAAACTCCAAAAATTGAGGTGTTTTTGCGTGAGGTAAATAGGATTCATCTCCAAAATAATTGTCAATCAGATTCCGAATTTCATCTGACAACTCATGTGGGTAAAACCAAGAAATCTGGTAGTCGTTGAGTGGGTCAAGGTAGATTTCCACAAACGGATATTTTTTATCCAATTTCTTGAACACTTTTTTGTTTTCTTTCAGCAGGTTGAAGAGATACATAATATGTTTGGTCGTACCCAATTTATTGGTGCGGCAATCCATATTATTCACATAACCAGTTTCCTGCTCAAAATCTCTGAGCGTAACTTTGTATTTGACTCCTTTCTCGTTTATAAGCAAATGCTCGCCATAAATATTATCGGCAAATTGGATTTTGTACTCGGCATTCTTGGCTTTGTCTTGCCTTTCGCCCAACACCCTTTTAATCATTCCCTCCCGAGTATATTTTTTACCTTCAGGGAGTTCCGCTGGCGATATTTTCTCCAATTCTTCGGAAAGTTGCATCAGACTGGCGATACTGAATCTATCCCAATCCACGGGTTTTCCTTTCTTCAGAGCCACAATATACGCAAGGTCATTTTCTTCAGATTGGGTATCTTCCCAACTTGCCGAAGGTGGTTCATCATTCTTAGTAGCATCGGCAGTTAGGAATATGGAGACTTCCGCATCTTCAAACTCATCTGAAACCCAGAAATCATACTGCTCCTTCGCCTGACTCAACAATTGGCATTGCCCACTCAAATACAAAGCCCTAGCATGTTTGATGGTCTCAAAAGCAATGTTCGAGTCGCCTGATAATTCCTGTATTTTCTGTTTGATTGCGATATTCATGAATTTTTCCAGTTATAAATTTATGAGTCAATTTCAGTGGCATAAAGTTAAGAAGAATTCAATTGCCAGTGGCAAATTGCTCGGGTTTTAAAGAGCTTTCCTATAAAAAGATAGAATTATTGATTTTAATTGCTCTAGCGATTGTACATGAGATACGTACCATTTTTTTTATAGAACATCCCTTACACAAGTATAAAAAAACTAACTTCCTTCTTTTTACGAAGAAAATTGGGGTTTCTATTCAATGACGAAGTGCAGGGCGCATCTCATTTTGTCGCAATAAATTAAAATGCACTTTTTATGAATGCTAGATTTCTAATAAACCCAACGTCTGGCAGGGTTTTTAACCTCTGCCAGCGTATGCTTTTTTAGTGTGCGACATTTTGAGATGCGCCCAGAAGTGTACGAGTATATTGTTATTTCAGCTTCATTGGATGAGAGTTTAAAGACGTTTTGGACGTTTCAAAAGGTTTACTTGTATTTATTTTACTAGAGTAATTTTAGGTATTAACTAACTTCAATTCAGAGTCTTGATTTTATTTCTATTCAGTAAATGATAGAAAATGGGAATTGTGAATGACAACGCTATTACAAACCAGTTTGTCCAAAGTAGTTGGCTTTTATAGTCCCCCACAATAGTTTCTATGGAAAAGGATTCCGAGGAAATGACAACATCTACAATTGCCCAAATCCACAAACATAATTGGGTAAGCAGAAGCAGAAATAGGACTTCCAAACCGATCCTCTGTTGCTCCTCTTTTTCATTGAATTTGAAATGAAAGAAAGTAAAAACCACAAATACAAGAACGGAAGGAATGATTGTGTTCCCGAAAGCTACAAGAAAAACATATGCGAAACCTCCTTCAGTTGCGCCATAATGTATACTTAGCGGAATTAGTGCTACCAGATGAGCTAAAAAAAAGGTATATATATTCTTGAGCATGATTTAGATAATTTGAATAAAAAAAACTCTTCAAAAATGAAGAGTCATCTATTTTTTGTGGATGTCATGAAGCCTAATAATGCTTAAATCTCGGAGTTCTGATAATCGAAGGAACTGTTTTGATTATTGGAGGCATTCGGTAAGTGATTCTGATTTCGTGTGAAGTGGCTTCTTTGGCATTTTCGCCATCGGTAATTAAATCGAAAGCGTAACCAATTCGGAGTTTTTGGTTTTCCATTACATTGACTCCAATCAAAAGAGAAGCTGCGTCAGAATCTCTATATCCAAATCCGATATAAAATTTATCTTGGTACATTCCCAAAATACTGGCTTCATAAGATAAATTGTCTTGCTCGGCATATTTCAAAATACCAGAAGGTTGGATTTGCCAATTTGCGCTTACATCCAAGTAATACCCAGCCATAATATTTCCATGCAAAGCTCGCTCGGCACTTTTTACTGAGCCATCGCCCAATAAGTCATATTCCGAACCTAAAAGCCCCGTGGCTGCAACTCCAATAAAATATTTTGCAGAATTGAAATAAATCCCTGCATCCAAATCAAATTTTGCATCTGATTGGCTCTCTGGCTTATTCAAGTCATCCAGCGGGTCAACAAATCTTAATTTACTTCCGTCCAACTTAATGTTGTCAATTCCACTACTCAATCCGAAAGATAGTTTCCCCGCTTTGGTCTCCAAATGATAGGCAATTCCTAATTTGGCTCTTAGGTAGTTGAAATTACCCGCATTGTCATTTTGCAGGTTCAATCCAAACCCCCAATTGTTGTATTCCGCACTTTCTTTTCGTGGAAAGGGCATGCTGAAAGACATGATTTGCGTAGTTGGAGCTTTACCATCGGTGCTGAAAGTCGGGTCATAGCCTGCCCATTGCGAACGATGAATTACGGTAAGTTCATTGTATTCATGTTCCACTCCTGCCGTGGCTGGGTTGAAATAGAGCTTATTGAACATATATTGCGTAAACTGCGCATCTTGCTGAGCAACAACTTTAGTGCAAAGCAAAAGGGAAATAGCAAAAATAGTAAATAGTATTTTTTTCATTCGAGAGGCTTTCTACGGTTTTCAAAAATGTGCTTTCAAATAGTAGCAATTCGCTTTACTTTAAATTCCAATAAATTGATTCGCTCAACTTACAAGCAGGAATTATATACAAATTAGCGAAAAAAAATGGACTTTATTTGCATCTATTTGTAGAACTATTTCATTCTGACAAAAAAGACAGAAATTCTAACAAAAGACAAGTGAAATAAATAGCCTGCCAAAATTGATGAAAGTAAAAAAGGATGGCTTATCTGCCATCCTTTCCAAATCAGTTTATCTATTCCAAGATTTTCAGTAATCGTTCCAAATCCTGTGATTTTTCTGTATCACCCAGTTTCTCGTAGGAAATTATCAAATTCCTAACAATTCGGATAATAATATCTACCGTGGTGCATGGTTCATAATAAGTCGGGTCGGGCGAGAGGTTGAGTTTTGCCACATAATCATCTACATCGGCTCGGGAAAAAGTCAAGCCTTTGTTGAAAGGGCTGATATAAAACTGCATATCTTCATTCTTGTAAGTAAGAATGAATTGATTGGGCAAGTTCACACCAAAAATTGGCAGATTCAGCTTTTGGGCAATCAGCATATATACCACAGAAAGCGTAATAGGATTTCCCCTCCTGTTCTCCAACACCATGTTTATCATAGAGTTATTGGGCGCATGAAAATTCTTGGTATTTGGGCGGAAGTGTTGTTTCCCGAAAAAAACGCCATTCATTACTTTTATTTGGTCGAACGGATGCATATCGTATTTAAACTCAACCCAAATATCATAATAAAGTTGCTCAATATCTTTCTTGAGTGTGCCGTATTCGTAATCGGGGTAGAGGTAAGTTGCCAAAGACCAAAGTCCTTTTAGCAAATCTTCGCCACCTTTCTGTTTCCATTCTGAAAGGTTTCTGATTACATTTTCATACTGAATTCGGTGGAGAATATCCTCCACTCTTTTCTGTACTTTTGGGTTAAAATTATCTTCCCAAGCATTCTCCAAAAAGGGAACTGCTGTTGTACCTAATTCATATATTTTCTCTTCTACATGATTCAGAATTTCGGAATCATCATCATCTAGCAAAGAAATAAGCGCTTTTATTTTATTTTCGTCCATCTTATACTTACGAAGTTAAGCACGTTGTGCTATTTACTATTTCTGTTTTTTGCTTTAAGTAAAACTTTTCAGGGCTTGAAATAGGAATCTATTTAGGTTAGACTACTTATTCTTTTGGTTGTGTTGCAATTTCCATGCTCTCAATAATGGAAGGTTTTACAATTACTCTTTCTACCAATATTTCCAATGGTTTAAGTAAAAGTGCTATCAATCCTTTCAAACCCAAACCATACCACCAGTTATCAACTGCTGCTTCAATTCTTGGTTCAATAAATGCCTCGGAAATGAGAAAAAGAGCCACAGCAAGTAAAAGTACAATTGTAGTTGCCTTTTTCTCTAGCTTTGCCTTTTTCAATTCAATAATTACTTGCCGAAGGTCTTGATTTTGTTGGGTAATTTTTTGGTTGGCTTGATTGAGTTTCCCGTTCGTATTACCCAACTTGTTCTGCAATCTGTCGCTAACTGAAGTGACTAGTTTGGCATCTCCAAGTAACTCTGAGTAGTTTTCATGGAGTTCTTCATACGCTTTTTTGAGGCTGCCGTTATCTAAGTCATCTATCTTTTCTACCAACCGACTAGATTCTGACAAAGTAGCTGCCTCTCGCTGAAAAACATGTGCTTTCTTGCCAGTTCTACTCATATATTACAAAAAAAGAAAAGGGCAATAATGCCCTGAGAAATAAAAAAATATTTAATGAAGAAACTATCTATGATAGATTATAGAACTAATTCGGATAGGTTTACTACGTAAAACAAGTATTAAAAGAATTACTCTTCAATCTCCATCATGTTGATTTGAATATTGATAATCTCTTTGAAATCCTCTCCTGACTCTTCCATATCCTCATCATCTTCTTCATAGAACCAGTTGATAGCCACTTCTTGTCCTTTTTCCTTTACTTTTTCTAAACGCCTGAATACCTCTACCAAACATTTTGAGGAGCTAGTATTAAAATACTCCAATTGGACATTCATTTCTGTTTTCTCATGTGGGTTTTCAACATAACTATCCAGCCAATCGAAAAGAGGTTTGTAGAACTCGATTGAATTTTCGGGAATTGACCGCCCAGAAATATGAAACGTACCAGAATCAAGTTCGCACTCGATTTTTGGAGTTTTTGAGGTTTCGGCTAAATAAAAATTTTTCATCTATGAAATATGGACTATGCGCCTACTTTTATTTTCAAACTAAAAAATGAATGATTGTAATCGGCATCTTTTACGATATATTCAATTTTACCGATAGATTTCCTTGCAATAAACAGCATACCTAAGCCTGCTCCTCCCTTGTCTGTAAATGTTCCTGTGTCTAGTGCATGTCTGTACCTTTTTTTTAGTTCATCTTCACTAAGTGAGTTTAGCTCATCAATTACTGCTTTAAGAAAGTCAATTTTGGAATTCTCTACATAATTCCCTGCCAAAATACTGTACTCCTCGTTCTCCTTCCCAATTAGGAAAGTAACCGCCTCCAGATTCTCCAACTCGCTCTTAAAATATATGGGGTCAAAATGATGATGAATGTTTTGCAACACCTCCACCACAATTGTATATACTTTCTTCCTCATACTTTTCTTCCCTCCAAGCACATTTAGCTTGCTTTCAGTCAGATTAAGTAGGCAATCAAGCAACTCGTTTGTGAACGCCCCCTTATATGAAAGTAGGATGTCTTTAGATTGCAATTGATTATAGTAGTTTGCAAGTTCCAATTTGTATTAATTCTTAATGCTTTGATGTAAGACCAAAGTTATAATAAAAAGTTATATAAATTATTTACGATGTAACAATATAACTACAAGTCCTGTATTTTCTTGCGGACTTGTAAGTTTACTTACCAATTCAGAAAAAAACAGGCCCAATAAGCGGTTCGTTTTTCTAGGCAATTCTGATTTTTTATATTTTCAGACTGTGCAAAATAACGAAAAATCAGAACTTTAAAAGCTATTTACCCATCTAATCTGTATCTAATTTCTTATAAATACTCAAAAGTGTGATTGGATTGGATAAACTCTCTTGCTTCCCAATCCAGCCAAGCAATTGCCCAGATGCTGATACAATGCCAATGTTTTTGTAAAAATTGTCTCTCGCAAAATGAATAAATTTCAATATTTTGAAACCATCGAACCAACTAAAAAAATGTTTTTGGAATTGGGTTATATTGGTAGATTGCTTTCTAATCCTAATCAGTTCTGTCTCAAATTCAACTGTTTCTAGGTAGTTGTAGATAGAAGCCGGAAGCTTTTCGGTAGAATTACTCTCATAGAAATCTCCAACTTGCGAGAAAAAGAATTTCAAATCTTCGAAAACTTGTGGGTCATAACTTTCCAATTCTGCTTTACCTTCTCTGAGCCATTCGGTTTGCGCTCGTCCTGTCCCAAATGGCACTCGGTCAGAAACTCGGCAAGAGGGAAACACACAGGTCTGATTGATTTCGGAGAACGTTCCTTGTGGCATGACTTTGTGCATAAAGTAGAAATCTTCTCCTGCTTTTCTGCGGTTCATTCCGCCTACTTTGGCGTAGGTTTTTGTCCGAACCGCCATAGATGAGCCAACCGTATGGAGAGAGTAGGGGAAGTTGGCATAGCGTAAGCCACGAATATAATAACGCAAATGAAGCTCGTATTGGATAATTCCCTCTCGTAAAACCTGATTCTGTTCTTTTTCATAATCATGCGAGAAATTCAGAGCAAAAGCCTGCGATTTCGAATTTCTCTTTTCCGCTTCCTCCAAACACAGCAAATAATTTGGAGAAACACGGCAATCGGCATCCAAGCAAACAATCAGCCCATCTGTTTGATTACTCGAAAATCTATAAAACGCCTCATCCATAATTATTTTCCTTGCCAAACCT
Source organism: Flammeovirgaceae bacterium (assembly GCA_047633715.1). Taxonomy (GTDB): domain Bacteria; phylum Bacteroidota; class Bacteroidia; order Cytophagales; family Flammeovirgaceae; genus JBLIFI01. The sequence continues at coordinate 8,864 of JBLIFI010000028.1, read as the reverse complement.
GCTCCTGCATGCTTCTTGGGCAAATCATCGGTATATACAAGGTGGAACTTCAGTAATTCCGTCTCATTTCCCGTTATCCAAAGCTCAAATTCTTTTTTCGTTTGGAGATTTTGCTGATGGATTTCCTCAGAAGAATTCACTCCTGCATTGACTCCCACAATAACTTCTATTGGATTGACCGAAGGCTGACAATTTTTCAATGATTGCAAAGTACCCAACAAATCTAGCTCATTGTGGCAAGGAATGGTAATAATAATCCGTGTCTCTTGCCGAAGTGATTCTGCTATTCTTGGAGGGAGAAAACCAAATCGAGTTTGATAGAATTCAGCAAGTTGGGCAAAAGTCTTTTCCATTTGGCAAAGCTAGGGGAAAGTTTCATAGGCTGTGGAATAAACACCTAATTGTTATGTGTCATTTGGTTTTTTTGATTTTCCCCTGAAAAAGAAAAAAAAATTTCCATAAAGAAAATTTCCATAAAGAAGGTGGCTCTATAGTGAATTTGGTTAAAAGGTATAACAAAACTAAGATTTGAAAAACAAGCAATAAAACTGGTTCAAGCGGGGCTTCCCAAGCGTCCACACTTGAACCTAATAACTTAAACTGCAAAATCATGAATTGCACTCAATACCCAAATTCACGATAGAACCAAGAAGGTTTGTAAACCCTACTTTATGGAAATGGAATGCAAATTTTCTAAACAGAAGTTAGCCTACCATTTCTTCTTTCCTTTCACTCTGAATCTCCTGCTGATGTTAAATCCAAAATGAATATCTCTTTTGAAAAAATCATCACTTGTTTCGGTAATCATAGATTTTTGGTTCATTCCAGATGAATTTGTGAAATGAAGCTGGAAAGTGTGTCCATTCGTAGATAAATCGAAGCCGATTGAAACTGCATTGTTATATAATTCTGTGTCGAGTTGGTTGTCGGGAACATAGAAATATTCTAAGTTCAATGCCACTACTTTACTGATTTGAATTCGGGAAGCAACTCCCAAACTATAAATAGTATTCTCTTCAAGTTGCTTTTGTACCAAATTTCTATGAACTACGGAAGGCATCAATTGTAAAGAAAACTGGTCGGAAAATTTTCTACCAACCATGACTTGATACACGTAGGAGTTTCTGTGTTTGGAGTCGCTGAATTCAGTTTGACCTTCAGGGAAATCAGTAGTATTGATGGCAATAGAAGTAAAAGCTGTCAAAGAAAATGGCATGGTTTCATGCTGTCTAAGAACTCTATATTTCATGTAACCGTCAAGGGTTTTCTCAAACGTGCTTCTTCCAATTCCAATATCCCATCTGTCATTAATTCCATAATCCAACCCAATTCGCATAGAGGCTTGGTCTAGCCCAAAAAGTTGGTCGAAACCTTGGTTAATTCTGCCAAATCTGTGCTGAATGATTAAATTCAAGTCCCCTTCGCCAGTAGTTTCCAAAGAATGAACATTGACTATCCGTGTTTCCTTGAAGATTTCAGTAGCAAAAGTTGTTGTTTCCTCAGATTTATCTTGACCGTTTATTGTGGGGATGGCAATAAAAAGGATACAGATTGCAAGCAAGAAATTGGTAGAATTTCTCATAATGTTAGGAGATTTATGTTGTAGAAGTATTGTTTGAATAAGTATAATTTGTTGAGGTAGAGCCTAGAATTTATTGTTCCAGAAGTATCTGTTGCTTATGAACCAATTCCACTTTGTCGGAATTTGATGTTGTTGCTTTATCTTCATAAAATATACTCCCTGCATAGAGCAAAACACTCAGCGCATAAGAGAATACAATTGCACATAATCTTTGGTAAGTGAAGAATTTCATGCTATTAACTTATTAGTAAGTAGAAAGATATAATTAAGCACGTTGTGCTATTTATTATTACTGTATCGAACTTTAAATAAGATGAGTTAAGAACTCAGATACGAATTATTTACTCAAAAAATTATACCTCAAAGTAAACTCTGTCCCGAAGCTAAAAAGCGATACATTTCCATGCCCAATTCCCCCAAGTAGAGTTTGCAGGAATGGAGCAATTTGGAAGCCTATTTTTTTGCCCACTTGCCTTTCGTAGCCAAATCCAAATTGCAATACACTCCATAAATGTTTATTTTCATTCGTTCCTTCCCAGCCATCTCTTCTGTTTGGTGGAGGATTATAATCTGAATCGTATTTGTATTCATAAACCTCTTTCAACATCCAGAAAGAGGAAATGCTTGTTTGGGCAAACCATCTCCTTTTGCTGTTTGTTGCCAAATCATAGCGCAAGCCTAAAGGTATTTCTAACACATTACAATCTGCATTGATAAACTCTGGAATACCTGCTCCATTCCAATAGCGGTCTTTTGTTTCATATTCCGAAGCATCTGCCTGATAAACTTTCTTTGACAGAACCACTCCCGAAGTCAAATAAAATCGGTCTTTAATTGCATAATCTAAGGTCAAACTTGTTCTGGTTCCTGCTCTAATTCCGTTGAAAGTCCCCAGCCCAACTCCGCTAAAATCTGGAGCAAGTGTAATGCCTGCAATCAGTTTTCTTTTTGGAACAGATGAGATTACACTATCAGTTTTCTTTTCAACAAGTCCCTCAATTTTAGTAGTTTCAATACAGTTTGGACACTCTTCATTCAATAAGAAATTAGAGATTGCATTAAGTGCGAGCAATGGAAACTCCACAGAAACCTTCTCCATTTCCTTCCCACTTACCAAAATTTTATTCTCTTCTATTCTTTTGGAGTCATCGCCTCCTGTTATTTCTCCATTATTGTCTTTTCCTTTCTTTTCCTCTTCTTTCCTTGAAATAATCTGGTTGGATTTCACAAGTTCCAAAGCTGTTTTGTCAGCTGAGCCTCCATTTCCCTTATCGGTAAGTCCCTTTTCTGCTTTCTTCTCCTCTTCCTTTCCCGAAATAATTTGGTTGGATTTCACAACCTCTAAAGCTGTTTTGTCGGCTGACTTCCCATTTTCCTTATCGGTAAGTCCCTTTTCTGCTTTCTTTTCCTCTTCTTTTCCTGAAATAATTTGGTTGGACTTCACAACCTCTAAAGCTGTTTTATTGGTCGTTTTTTTAGTTCCATTATCAGCAAATTCCTCTTCTTTTTTCAATTTACCATTCTCAATAAGACTGTTCTTTTCTCCATCTTCAAGCTCTCTTTTCTCTATGCTTTCCCTATTCGTAGAATTTTTAGGGTTCTCCAAATTCTTATTCCCGTTCCTCTCGTCTTCATGTCCTTGTTTGTTTAACTCTATGGCTTTAGCATTTTCAGTCGATTTTTCGTCAGAAATAGCAAGCCTATTAGTATGTTTTTTTAGTCTTGAATCGCCAGAAATGTGCTTGTAAAAAAGTGTCCCACCAAATCCAATCAAAAAAAGCAACAGCAATACTGTTCCCGTTCTCCACCAAAAAGCCTTTCGGTCTTCTTTGTCGAGTAGTTTTTCCATCTTGTCCCAAGCTTCGGGCTTAAACTCTGGCTTCAGCTTTTGGGCAGACTTGCGGAATATTTTTTCAAATTCGCTATCTGGTATTTCAGGCATAGCCCAATGTATTGGTAATTCGTTGTTTCAATTTGGCTTTCGCCTTAAATAAATTTGATTTGGAAGTCCCTACGGAAATCCCAAGCATTTTGGCAATTTCTTCGTGCTTAAAACCATCAATCACATAAAGATTGAACACCGTTTTATAGGCGGCAGACAAACCCTGAACCATTTGTATTAATTCCTCATAATTGATTTTGCTTATAATATCCTCGGCAGAAAACAAGCTCATGTTATTATCCATAGTGTCTTGCAGTTTTATACGCTTATTTTTTTTGATGTGATTAAGTGCTGTGTTGATTAGGATCCTTCTAAACCATGGTTTAAAAGGTTTCTCAGCATCGAAAGTTTTAATATGCTTGAACACCTTTAGGAAACAGTCGTTCAGTACCTCTACAGCATCTTGCTCGTTATGAGTGTACCTTAAAGATACACTCATTCCGTAGGCATAATAATGCTCATAGAGTTGCTTCTGCGAATTCCTTCGTTTTTCTCGGCAACCTTCTAAGATTGCTCTGAATTTTATGTCGAGGTGTTCATCCACTTAGGTTGCTTGGGTGTTTCTTCTTCTGACCATACATTTGGAAAGAGAAAATGGTTGCTTATTAATTTACCTATTTTTTCTATAGCTTTTATGTAAAAAAAAATTAAAAAACATATTAAACTCATTATCAAGTAGTTGAATAATGCATATATGATTAGACTATTCTCTAACTATCTGTATATTTATGTAAAATAGAACTTATGCACTACAGAATCAAGGATGTGCCGTCTAATTAATGCCTGGAGTTATTCAAAAAAAACAGGGCTTTTTCATAAAAATGACATTTGGCATGAAAAAGAGTTCATATCTTTAGTTAGTGCCTCACGTATCATCTCTCAACTCGTTGGAAATAAAGCTCTATTAAAAAATAATCAATGAAAAAAGCAGGTTCTTGTTTTATTATAACGGTTTTGATAGCTGTGTTTTTCATCTTTAGGGAAATAGTGATTTATCAGTATTATCAAAATTCTGTTCCAGATAAATACGCCTATCTCTTGCTATTGCCTATTCTGTTACTCACTAGCCTTGTAGCTGCTGTTGACGAATCGAGAAGCTTTTCTGTAGCGAAAAACAATAAATTTTGGAAAGCTATTAAAATATTTTTTGGAGCTGCTTTGGTACTTTCCATTCTATCTCATTTTTTCGTTGTTCCATTCGTTTCAGGGGTAATTCTGTTTTTGAATGAGAAAATCGGAAAGCAAGAAGATATATTCATCTCAGGAAAAACTCTAGCAATAGAAGATGATGAAGACTATTCTGTTACTATTTTTGGAGAAAATGACAAGCCAGTGCATCAGTTCCTAAGTATCTACTATTATATAAACTTCAGTCAGCGTACCCCGGTCAGAGACTGATTTCCATTGTTCGGCACAGGTTCAGACTGGGCTTGCATTCAAGAACCTGCGCCAGCCTTTCGTCTGGTGCAAGCGTCCACGCTTGCACCTCGTATTGAAGCATTTATAATAGTAGAAATTTAGATAATGATGCACTAGTGTTTGATACCACTATACGAGTGACAGAAATGTACAACCAAGGAGATGTTTTCAAAGAAAACATGAAAAAAGGTTGTTTTGGAATCATTTATAAATATTCCCCATCAGATTCCGAATAAAAACTGATGGGGGAATTTACTCAAGCATAATATTTCTTCTTCAACCAAAAGGCAACTCGCACGAGTAGAATTAGTGCGGGAACTTCTACCAAAGGCCCGATTACTCCTGCAAAGGCTTGACCTGAGTTAAGTCCAAAAACAGCAATAGCAACGGCAATTGCCAACTCGAAATTATTACCTGCTGCTGTGAAAGCAATTGAAGCATTTTCATCATATTTCGCTCCCATTGCCTTGCTGAAGAAAAATCCAATCAGAAACATCAGCCCAAAATAGATGAGCAAGGGCAAAGCAATTCGCAACACATCTAGTGGGAGTTCTACAATCAGCTCGCCTTTGAGTGAAAACATGACAAAAATAGTAAAGAGCAATGCAATTAAAGTTAGTGGGGAAATGGCTGGAATGAATTTCTTGTCATACCATTCTTCGCCTTTCAATTTCACTAAAATCAATCGGCTGACAATTCCCATTGCGAAGGGTATTCCCAAATAAATCGCCACACTTTCGGCAATTGTAGCAATGGAAATAGTTACAATTGCGCCTTCAAAACCGAAAAGTGGAGGAAGTTTTGTGATGAATAACCAAGCATAGAAACTATATGCAAAAACTTGAAAAATACTGTTCAGGGCAACCAAACCCGCTCCGTATTCGCTACTTCCTTCTGCCAAATCGTTCCAGACCAACACCATGGCAACGCAACGAGCCAAGCCAATCAGAATCAACCCAACCATATATTCTGGGTAATTGCTGAGGAAAGTGATTGCCAAGAAAAACATCAGAAATGGGCCAATAATCCAGTTTAGAATAAGAGAAATCGAAAGGATTTTTACATTTCGGAAAACCTTCGGAAGTAATTTGAAATCGACTTTTGCCAAAGGTGGATACATCATTACAATCAGCCCAATGGCAATTGGAACATTGGTCGTTCCATTGCTCAATGAATTGACAAAATCTGGGAAATTAGGCAGAAAATAGCCAATTCCAACCCCGAGAACCATCGCAAGGAAAATCCAGAGAGTAAGATAATTATTAAGAAAACTGAGTTTTTTGAGTTTCATTTGGATTGTTGAAAACTGTTAAACGATAGCTAGAAGCTATCAGCTACGAATATTTTACTAAACACATATTTCATTTCCATGGCGATTTGCCTGCTTCTTTCAGCATAAATTTTTCCTTGCTCGCTAGTTCCATCCGAAATCTTTGGGTCTTGGTAAGTGATTGGAATTCGCTGTTTTGCTCCGAGAACAAGCGGGCAGTTTTCATCGGCATGGGAACAAGTCATGATGGCAATGAAGTCAGATTTCGGATTGAATGGATGATTATATTTTTTGGAAAAGCCAATAACTGGTTGCCTATTCTCATCAAATTTGATGGCATAAACTGGGTTTTCTTCTTCGCTGATTTTAGAGATTTCAAAACCTGAATTTTCTAAGGTTTCCGCTATTTTAGGGAACAAAGCCGTAGCTTCTGTTCCGCCCGAATAGCAGGAAACAGCTTCCAATCCATAAAATCTAGCCATAGTTTGTGCCCAAACTTGCGCCAAGTGGCTTCTTCTTGAATTATGGGTGCAAATAAAATTCAGATTTACAGGCTCGCCAGCTTTCTTTTCTTGTTGGATTGAGTCGATGAACTCTTGTAAAATAGCTTTCCTGTTTTCTGGGAGTTCGGAAAAACCTACGCTTTCTATATATTTCTGTAATTTGAGGAGCATAAATCAGTTAATTAAATTGCTTTATTGCAATATTACGATACAATTATTTAAGAACAAATTTTCTGACAATTTCATTATATTTTCAAATTCACGCATCTATAAATCCAACCTTCATTGCAATTGCACTATTTTCAGTTATCTAACCATTCAATCCATCTTGTTTAATCCGTATCTTTTGAGCGTTTTTGCAGTTGTCTCAAAAAAATGCCTTAATTTTTCGGTTAAGAATTCATTGTAGCCGAACCCGATATGAAAAAAAGTCTATTCCTCTTCGCCTTCCTTCTTCTTCAACTCCCATTTCTGCAAGCGCAACTCTCCGATGATTTTTCGGATGGAGATTTCACAAACAGCCCAACTTGGAGTGGCGATGTGGGCGAATTTCAAATTAGTACTGGAAATGAGTTGCAAAGTAATGGCCCAAGTGGAAGTGCAACCTTGCATTTATCAACTCCAAATACCCAATTTTCAAATACAAAATGGGAGTTTTTGGTCAAATTGGATGGATTCAACCCAAGCACAAGTAATTATGCGCAAGTCTATTTGATGAGTGATGCCTCCGATTTGGAAGGAAGTTTGAACGGTTATGTGGTGCGAGTTGGCAGAACGTCTGACCGAATCCAACTTTCGAAATTGACAGGAACAGGCTTCTCCACTTTGGTGGAAACTGCTGACAGTTATCTTGTCGGGAACAATACCAATGTCAGAATTCAAGTAACTAGAGATGCTTTGGGAAATTGGAGTTTGAAAACCGATTTAGCTGGTGGAACAAATTTCACGGAAATAGGAACTGCTTTTGACGATACTTTCACAAATACTTCTCATTTTGGAGTGCTAGTTAGGCATTCCTCCACAAGAAGGAATTTATTCTTTTTCGATGATTTCCTAATCGAATTAATCCCAACTATTCCGACCATTTCTCTCTCAGGCGCAACGGCTTCAAACTCCAATCAAGTGCTGGTAATTTTCAGTGATACGGTAGATTTGGCAACTGCGGAGACAGAAGCCAACTACTCAATCAACAACGGAATTGGCGCACCAACTTTAGCAGAAGTAGTTGGATTTAACCAAGTTCGGCTGACTTTGGCAAGTTCGCTGAGTGCAAATAATTATGAATTGACAGCAAATAATGTAGAGAATAAAGCCAAAACTGCCACGATTCCTGCCAATTCAAAAGCCAGTTTCGCTTTCACTCCACCCGAAATAAATTTGGTAAGTGCCAGCCAGTTTGGGCAAAATGGAGTGCGCATTACTTTTAGCGATACGGTAGATTTGACAACTGCGGAAACGGAAGCTAACTATTTCGTGAATAATGGAATTGGAGTTCCAATTTTGGCAGAATCTACCGCTTTCAATCAAGTTTTACTGACTTTTACAGATGCTTCAATCAAAACAGGAAACTATAATCTGACTGTAAATAATGTTCAGAATAAATCCAAAACTGCTACAGTTTCTGCCAACTCAATTGCCAGTTTTGACTTTGTTGGAGTGATTGGATTTCGAGAGTTGGTTATCAATGAAATCTTTGCCGACCCTTCTCCAACAATCGATTTGCCCGATGCAGAGTTTGTGGAGATTCACAATCCGACCACTTCTTCAATCAACTTAAAGGATGCGACTTTCTCAGACGCATCGAGTTCGGCAATTTTCCCCGATTACGAATTAGCTTCTAATAGTTATCTTATTCTTTGCGCCAGAAGCGATACGAACTCATTCAAGCCTTTTGGGGCAACTTTGGGCTTATCAGGTTTTCCTTCAGCAATTTCCAACTCGGGCGAGTTATTGCAATTGAAAGATGCTTTCGGAAATGTGATTGACGAAGTGGACTTTGAATTAAGTTGGTATAGAGATGCCGTGAAAAATGATGGCGGTTACAGTTTGGAGATAATAAACCCAACCAATGATTCCTGTTTTTGGGGAATGCAAAATTGGATTGCTTCCACAGATGCGAGTGGTGGAACTCCTGGCAAAATCAACTCC
>JBLIFI010000027.1:0-19991 GCA_047633715.1 Flammeovirgaceae bacterium | reverse complement strand
CTAAGTGAAAGAAATTAAATAAAGTGCGCCATTATCGCAGTTTGTTTTTGAGGCTAGTCTAGGCAAAAATATTAGGCATAGCATCGCTACGGATAATATTTTTAACGAAGAATAGACCAAAAAGAAACAAATATAATGGAGTAAGTTATTTAATTTCTTTCACTAATCAATAAAACATAAAACAATGGATTACAGAATAGAAAAAGATTCGATTGGAGATGTAAAAGTTCCTGCTGACAAATATTGGGGAGCGCAAACACAGCGTTCCGTAGAGAACTTCGATATTGGTGGAGACAATATGAAAATGCCAATCGAAATTATTAAAGCATTTGCCGTATTGAAAAAAGCGGCTGCTTTAACCAATGCAGAATTGGGTGCACTCGATAAAGATAAGGCAGAGATAATTGCTAAAGTTTGCGATGAAGTTTCAGCAGGAAAGCTCAATGACCAATTCCCTTTGGTGGTTTGGCAAACTGGTTCTGGAACGCAGAGCAATATGAACAACAATGAAGTGATTGCCAACCGAGCCCACGTTTTGCTTGGTGGGAAATTGGCAGATTCGGAGAAAAAAATACACCCGAATGATGATGTAAATAAGTCACAATCATCAAACGATACTTTCCCGACTGCGATGCACATTGCGGTTTACCAATATTTGGTTTCCGAAATGATTCCTAAGGTAAAGGGTTTGCGAGATACTTTGAAACAAAAATCAGATGCGTTCAAAGAAGTAGTGAAAATTGGCAGAACTCACTTCATGGATGCCACTCCACTTACTTTGGGAATGGAATTCAGCGCGTATGTCTCTCAACTCGACCACGGATTAAAAGCTTTGGAGCATACTTTTGACCATTTGAGCGAATTGGCTTTGGGTGGAACAGCAGTTGGAACAGGATTGAATACGCCAACGGGTTATTCAAAATTAGTTGCCAAAACAATTGCCGAATTGACTGGCTTACCTTTCAAAACTGCGCCAAATAAATTCGAAGCACTTTCTGCACACGATGCAATGGTTTCCGTTTCAGGAGCTTTACGTCAAGTGGCAGTTAGCCTAATGAAAATTGGGAACGATATCAGAATGCTTTCTTCTGGGCCAAGATGTGGAATTGGGGAAATCAATATTCCTGCAAACGAGCCAGGCTCTTCTATCATGCCAGGGAAAGTGAACCCAACTCAATGCGAGGCGTTAACTATGGTTTGCGCTCAGGTAATGGGATTGGATTCCGCTGTGGCAATTGGCGGTTCAAATGGACACTTCCAACTCAATGTTTTCAAACCAATGATGGCTTATAATGTACTCACTTCTGCTAGGTTGATTGGCGATGCTTGTGCTTCTTTCAATAAAAATTGTGCAGCGGGAATTGAGCCAAATCAAGAAAATATCAAGGAGAATCTAGAAAACTCATTGATGCTTGTAACTGCTTTGAATACAAAAATCGGTTACGATAACGCAGCCAAAATAGCTAAGAAAGCGCATAAAGAAGGAACGACTTTGAGAAAAGCTGCCATAGATTTGAACTTGCTTACTTCTGAGCAATTTGACGAATGGGTAAAACCAGAGAAAATGATTGGAAGTTTGGAGGAGTAGAATAAGAGATAAGATTTTAGAAAAAGAGAAGCCGTTTTCCATTGAGCTGGGAAACGGCTTTTTTTAAAGACTTGTCAAAAACAAGAACCTCTGGTTGTTGCAAATCGCTGTTCTACTTAAAATTGAGCCTTTTGACAGCCATTTTTCTAACAGACAGAAATAATTAAATTTTCATATTACTGTACATTTTGGTCCAACTGGCTCAAGCGTGCCTGTCAGAACCCATTCCATGTCGGCTCAATTCTGACAGTTCTTCGGCTGGGCTTGCATTCAAGTTCTCAAATCTGATGTAACCCGTAGCGGGTGCTATCGACTCCGAGGAGAATTAAAAATATACAGTAGTATGTTAAGTTTTGTACTTCGTTCTTCCAGAATGAGATGTAACTCTCTTTTCAAGATTAAAAATAGTTGAACATAATAAATCTACTCAAAACCTTAACTTTGCAAACATAGGATAACAAAAAAAGCAAATTGCAACTAGAACATTTTGTATCTAAAACCTTTATATTTTGAACATAGACCAATTATTCCAAAATTTCGATAAGCTAAAAGTGCTAATTATTGGCGATGTCATGATTGATTCCTACATCTGGGGGAAGGTCAATCGAATTTCCCCAGAAGCTCCTGTGCCTGTGGTGAATGTGAAAACCACCGAGAAAAGGTTGGGCGGAGCAGCTAATGTGGCATTGAATATTAAAGCTTTAGGCGCAACACCAATTCTGTGTAGTGTAGTTGGAGATGATGCCGAAAGTCAGACTTTCCAAGAACTGATTAGCGATAAATACATTACTGGCAAGGGAATTATTCGGAGTGAGGAGCGAGTAACAACTATCAAACATCGAGTTTTGGCAGGTTCTCAGCATATTTTGCGAATAGATGCGGAAATGGATAATCCAATCAGCCAAACCGATTCTGAAAGACTGTTAGAAAAAATCCGAGAGCTTTTACCTGAAGTGGATGTAGTTATTTTTGAAGATTATGACAAAGGAGTCTTGACTCCCGAAGTAATTGAAGAAACGATTGCTCTTTGTAAACAACAGAATATCCCTACTGTGGTTGACCCGAAAAAGCGCAATTTCCTAGCTTACGAAGGTTGCTCACTTTTCAAACCCAATCTGAAAGAATTAAAAGAAGGTTTAAAGTTGGATTTCCCCAACAACACCATTAGCGATGTAAAATCTGCCGCAAGGCAACTCCGCAATCTGATGAATGTAGATGCGGCTTTAATCACGCTTTCCGAAAATGGCGTTTACATTACAGACTATGTAGATGAGCATCATCTTTCAGCTCACAAAAGAGAGATTTCCGATGTTTCTGGTGCAGGAGACACAGTTGTCAGCATTGCTTCCTTGTGCTTGGCTTCTGGCTTAGATTTAAAGAATGTAGCGGGAATTGCCAATTTGGGCGGAGGTTTAGTCTGCGAGCAATTGGGCGTAATTCCAATAGATAAAGAAAGACTTTTGGAGGAAGCGAGAAAGATTTATTAGGGATTTTTGATGTACGATTTCTGAATGACGCATCAGACTTTTCAAAGATGGCAAGCTGGCGAGTTATGAGGAAATAGACAACTAAAAAACTTCCTATTCCCAAAGAGTAGATTCCTATCTGAACTCGCCAATTCACTATTTTGCTAACTTGCCAATTGAAACTACAACCGATTGAGAAGAAAAATTCAATTTAAAGTTGCATTATAAAAAGCTAGTTACGTTTTTTGAGTACATCAAAGTACGATTACAAAACTCTTGAATCGTATGGCAACGGCCAACCATTCGTAAATCTAAAATCGTACATCGCTCCATGTTTCTTGATAAATCCAAACTTGCCCTCTCCCACTCCAACCCAAAACTTACGGGGGAAATTACTTTGCCCTCTTCTAAAAGTGAGAGCAACCGAGCTTTAATTATTCAGGCTTTGGGCGGAGACAAAATCCAACTAGAAAACCTTTCTTCGGCAAGAGATACGCAAACGATGATTCGCTTGCTCCAATCTGATGAAGAAATACTAGATGTGCTTGATGCGGGAACAACCATGCGCTTCTTGACTGCATTTTGCACGGCTTCCAACCGAAAAACGATTCTGACAGGGACAGATCGAATGAAGCAAAGACCCATTGGAATTTTGGTAGATGCGCTCCGAGAAATTGGTGCGGAAATCAATTATTTGGAAAAAGAAGGCTTTCCCCCAATCCAACTAGAGAAGTTTGAGCAAAAGTCGGCAAAAGTGAGTATTCGTGGAGATGTCAGTAGCCAATATATTTCTGCTTTGTTACTAATTGCCCCACAACTTCCGAATGGATTGGAGTTAGAATTGCTTGGAGAGGTTGGTTCGAAACCCTATATCCAAATGACTCTTTCTTTGATGGAACGATTTGGTGTTTCGCACAAGTGGGAAAATAATTTAATTTCCATTGAACAGGCAAATTACAAGGCTGGAGATTACAGAATTGAGTCTGATTGGTCGGGAGCGAGCTATTGGTATAGTTTAGTTGCGTTGGGGAAACCAGAAAGCAAAATCCACCTAATTGGATTGAGAGAAGACTCTTTACAAGGCGATAAAGCAATTGTAGCGATTGGGAAAATGCTAGGAGTTTCCACAGAGTTTGTTTCCGATGGAGTGGTTTTAAGACAAAAACAGAGTGAAAGTCCCTTTGAGTTCGATTTCACAAACTGCCCAGATTTGGCTCAGACTGTTTCTGTAATTTGTGCAGCCAAACAAATCCCCGCCAAACTTACAGGGCTTAAAAGTCTCCGAATCAAGGAAACTGACCGAATTGATGCCATTAAAAATGAGTTGGAAAAATTCGGTGCAAAAATCGTGGTGGTTGGAGACGATGAACTCCACATTCAATCTCCAGGTTTCAAAGTGGAAAATCAGACAATAGAAACTTATGAAGACCACAGAATGGCAATGGCATTTGCTCCATTGGCTTTGCTTGGCAAAATCCAACTAAAAGAACCTGAAGTGGTTGTAAAATCATACCCAAGCTATTGGGAAGATTTGGAAAAAGTGGGATTTGAGATTTTATAGCAGGGCTTTTTTATAAAAATGATATTTGGCGAGACATGCAAAAAAAGCCTACGCCTTTGGTGCGTGTCTCACGCACCACCTCAACTTGCTTTGGAAATAGCATCTTATTTTTTTATTAAAAATTCCTGTGTTTTATAGTTCAAGTAACATACTCTTATAAAAGAGTACATTGGTTAATTAATTAAGCCAAATATCTAACCGTTTTAAGCAAATCATAATTATTTTCCAACTAAAAAGTGAATAGGATGCAAATCCTTACAGATTGGCCGATGGATTGGAGCGAATCAGTTATCTTGCATAAAGATTACATGGTAATTAAAGTTAGAACTTATGACAAAGAGAATTTTATTAGTATTTGCTTTTACAATCACATTTATTTATTCTTCTTTTGCCCAATCAGATGCAGAAATGCAGATGGATGCATTCGAGACTTTAGTGGGCGGGACTTGGAAGGCAGAAGGAAAATGGCTGAAAGGCAATCCATTCAAACAAGAAGTAACTTTTGAGTGGGGCCTTGAACACAACATTATCAGGGTACAAACTAGCAGTTTCCTAGATGAAAACGGCAACGAGTTTGGATTGAAAAGTGAGGGGATTCGTGCTTGGGACAGCAAAGACAACTCTCCAAAATTTTGGGAGTTTGATGTTTTTGGGGAAGTAACCACAGGAAGTTGCATTATAGAAAACAACGGGAATATCCACTATCAATACGAATACTTGCTAGACGGCAGTACTTCAATATTCCGAGATAGCTGGATAAAACTGAATGAAAACACTTACAGATACAAAGTCGGTATTTATGAAGGTGGCAAATGGAAATCCGTCTATTTAGACACTACTTTCAAAAGGGAATAAAAGAAGAAAGGCTTTGTAGAAACACAAAGCCTTTCTTCTTTAGCACCAAAATATTATTTTTTCTTATGCATTTGCTCGAACCCAATGGCGGTGTTATTCCAATTCTCGGTAGCTTCTTGCCATTGCATAATTAGCTCAAAAGTATTGTTCGAGCGTTTGTAATCTAAATAGCCCGATTCTGCCTCTGCTCCTACCGCATTCTGCAAAGCAGTTTTTTCATCTTCCGTAGGATTTGGCGGAAGGAAACTTACCAACTCGAAAATATCATACATCTTAACCATACGTTGCCAATCGGCAATTCCGTATAGCTCACAAAAAGCTTTGTACTTATCTAAATGATGCTTGTCATGTTCTAAGTTCTCTTCCATGTATTTAGTTTTGAATGATTTCTAAACCCGAACAAGAAGTTTTGGCTAATTGTTTAGTTGAAAAACAATATTGGGAACACGAATAGTAAAGGTTGAACCAACTCTCGAAGTAGATTCTAGCTGAATAGTTCCATGAATTTTGTTGATTACCTCCTTCACTATATAAAGTCCCAACCCTGAGCCAGAGTTTGTGTCGGTTGCTCGCACAAACATATCGAAAACTTTAGGCTGATATTCCTCCATTATCCCAATTCCATTATCGGAAATGGAAATGGAAGCACCGTCTTCATTTATCTTGATTTTCACATCAATCTTAGGCTTTTCTTTTCTTATATCAGCATATTTGATGGCATTTGAAATTAGGTTACTCAATACAACATCTAAGCTTTTTTTATCGGTATAGAAATTGGCAGACTGGAAAACATCTATGTTTTTGCGGATTTTTGTGGCATTCTCCATGAATTCCATATTTTCAAATATCTCATCCACCATTTCCTTCACATCCACCTCTTCTGGTTTTGCTTCCACTCTGGATATTCTGGAATAATCAATTATTTCTCTTATGAAACTCTCTAATTTATTGATTTGCCCAGTCATTTTTTCTAGCAAAAAAACGTTCTCTTCGCTAGGTTCTTGCATTTGCACCACGGCAATTAGCCCAAGAATAGAAGAGAGTGGCGCACGCATATCATGTGAAGCCCGATAAACAAAGTGGTCAAGTTCCATATTGATTTTACTCAATCGGGCATTGTTCTCTTCCAACTCCAACTGATACTCTGCCTGCTCACTCACATCACGAATAATTTCCCTAGACCCAATAAAACCTCCATCTTTACCGAGAATTGCCGTGGCACTTATCTCCACATTTACAATTCGCCCTTTTCTATTCATCAATCGAGTCCGGTAATTGCTAAAAGTACCTGTTTCTCTCAAATGCTTATAATGCTCCGCTGCAGAATCTGTATCTTCAGGATAAATCAAATCTCTGATGTTTATACTTTGCCAAGCATTCAATTCCACTATTTTTTTGAAAGCTTTGTTTCCATCTTTTATCTCTCCGTACGCATCTATGGTAACAATTGCATCATCTACATTTTCAAAAATATCTTTATATTTTTCTTCACTAATACGAAGGTCTTCCTGTGTTTTCATTACTTCAGTAACATCTTTTGCAAAAACTAGAATCCCCACTGTTCCATCATCGTTTACATAAGGCACTTTATCAGTACTCACCCAAATTTTACCGTTGTTCGAGTCAATTTGTTCTAAAATATTAAACCTTGGTTTTTTCGATTTTATGACCTCCAAATCATCTTTTAGGTAGGCTTCCGAAAAATCCTTCCCAAAATAATCACTTGTATTTTTTCCTTCCAATTCACTCACGCTAAGTCCCATAAGTGCTGCTCCTGCCTTGTTACACCTGAGAATATTATTTTTATCATCTTTATGGTAGAAATAAAGAGGCATTGCATCAAAAATCAATTGCTGTTCTTTATAAATTTTAGCGTTTTCTCTATCTACCTGTTTCTTTGCCGTGATATCTCGAGTAATATTCAACCAAAGAAGCCTTCCGTCTTTCACGATTGGACAGATAGTAACCTCTGCCTCAAACTGTCTGCCTGTTTTAGTAGTTTGAAACCACTCAAAAGTAAGTGGTTTCATTTCTTTAGCTGCCCTTTTCATTACCCCCAAATAAAGTATTTTGGAAGAAGTTCCATCAGGTTGGATTTGTGGACAAAAATCCAATGGATTCGCAGAGATCATATCCTTTTTAGATGCTTCCAGAATATCAAGCATCGCCTTATTACACTCCAAAATTGACCTACTTTTCGCATCGGAAAGAATCATGCCTTCGTTGGAAGAGTCAAAAACAATCTTATGCCTCAACTCACTCTCTTTCATACTATTGAGAATCTTCTTGGATTCTGAAATATCAAATGCGAGCCCTACTGCGCCATTCATGTGTATTTCGTCAAAAAACACTTTAGTATCGAATGTTGCCGACTTCCCCCGCATACTTACTTCTGCTTCAAAAGAAACGAAACCGCCTTTCAAAGCTCTTTTATTTGCGTTGATAATTGCAGGAAAATCTTTGAACAAATCAAAAATATTCGTATTCAAGACTTCTTCTTCCGTAAAACCGAAACTCTTGACAGCAGAACCTCTTATTTCTGTAAAATTACCATATTGGTCAATCCTGTAATACATGATTGGCAGAAAGGAAACCAAGTTGTTAATTAGCTGATTCTTAGCTAATTGCTCATCTCTAATCTGCTTTTCTTTCGTAATATCCTTAATTATTTTAAGCAAAAAATCTTCATTATTGATTGGAAATACCGTTCGAGTAACTTCGCACCAAACAATTGAGCCATCTTTTGCTTTGTATGCTTTTTCGGTCGTAAAAGAGTGGATTTTACCGTCTATTAATTCTTTTGTAAGTCGTTTGCGTTTTTCGTTATCTTCCCAATAACTGATCAAATCTCGGTTAATTTGTTCAGTTGCCTCTTCAGAGTTATAACCAAGTAGCTTGGTAAATTCCTGATTCACTTGAATGAATTTACTACTTTTCAACTCTCTGATAGTAACTGGAAAAGGGTTTTTCTCAAAGAATGCTCTGAATTGTTTTTCACTCTCTTCAAGTGAAATTAGAGTTTCTTTGCTTGCAGTAATATCTTGAAGAAGACTTATAAACTTTACAACTGTTCCCGTTTCATCTTTGATTGGAGACAAGTTAATTTTTACCCAAATAATTTTGCCACTTTTAGAAATGTATCTTTTCTCATAATTAGCAAACTTTAGCTTTCCTTCAACAAGGGAATTATGGATTTTAATACATGGCTCAATATCAGCAGGATAAGTTATTTTGTCTGAAGTTATTTTTAGAAGCTCCTCGGAAGAATAACCCAAAAGAGATTGGAAGTGCTCATTTGACTTAAGGATTTGGCAATCTTTGGCATCTTTTAATAGAGATGGAACAGCCAATTTATTAAAAAATGACTCCTCCAATAATATTGACTGATTCTGATTTACAAAAATGAGTGAATACACTTTCGTCTCAAACTCAACCGTAGCGACTCTGAAATGTAAAAACTCATTCTTAAAGTTTCTTAGTAAAGCTTCCGATTCATTCTCTGATTTACTCTGTTGGTTAAGCGCAATCAGTTTATCTATCTTCTGACAAAAATCTTTGGCATCCTCTCTATTTACTACATCCTGGAGTTTAGGCTTGCTTTTTTCATCTATCGAAAGCCATTCTTTTGCCTTGGAATTAGCTTCCAGAATTACTTTGTCAGCATCACAGATTAGAATTCCCTCTTGGGAGTTCTTCAGAATGGCATTAAATAATTGATGCTGACTGAAATTCATTTAATGAGTGGAATTTAGATTTTTTCTTATTCTGAAATACTGCTTGTAACAATTTGAATTTACAACACTAATCTATACAGAATGTTAGTTAAGGAGTTAGGTTAAAAATTCGGTGGTGTTAAACAAGTAATGCTAAGAACTTTTTTATGACTTTATATCCGTAGCCGATAGCTTCCTGCCCACAATGGAATTGTGTCGGAAAATAAGCTATTTGCGTTAGCAAATTCCTGTTTTTAGTTGATTAAGTTTTTAATAGCATTACATGTTTCATACTACCAAAAATTCTATGTGGTTTGAAACTGGTGTTAATTTTATAGATATTTCGGCACAGGCAGAGGTCTGTATAATGACTTAAATTACTTGATTTTGTGGTATCGAAATTTTCATTGACTGTTTGATTTGCCAATATTATTTACTGGAAATTCTTAAAGCAAAGAAAAAGCTACATTTTCTTAAAAAAAGAAATTGTATTATCTACAACCAGCTTCAAACTACCTGGAAGTTCCTTTTCTCGAAATGGATGTTTCCCTTCAAAAGTATGCCCACTGTTTTCCACAAAAAGCAATTGGGAATTATGATTTCTACTCGCAATTTCCCTTGCCGAATCTGGCGAAACAGTTTCATCTGCTGTGCCGTGAACAATTAATGTGGGTGTTTTTATTTTCTCCGAAGCTTTCAGAATATCCAATCGGTCTTTGTTAGCAAGTAAATCTTCATAGATTTGGAAATACTGTGGCATATCCTGTTTCGTTCTACCATTCCAAATATGGCGGACTCCATGGTGTTGCCAATCGTGTAATTCTTCTTTGCCAAGTAAATTAAAAAAATCGCTTACTGCCGCCCAAGTTGCCAATTTCTTCACTCGGGAGTCTTCGCTCGTTTTCACAAGTGCCAAACCTCCGCCACGGCTATGTCCAATCAGATAAATTTCGTCTGAAAGCCAATTAAGATTTTTTCTAGTTGAAAGATAATCTAAAGCCAATTGCAAATCATCCAATTCAATAGAGAAATTATTTTGACCAAAAGCTTCCAAATCTTCAAAATCTTCTTGATTCTGAATGGTAGTTCCGTTGTGAGAAAGGTTCACTTTGGCAAAACAGAAACCTGACTTGGCAAATATCTCGGCAATCAGATTGAAAGGCCCCCAATCTTTAAAACCCTTGAAACCATGAACGAAAAGAACAATTGGTTTGGGCTTCCCGTCATTTTCCCACCTCAAATCCATCATAAACATTCTGTTGTGGTGTTTTGAAAACAGGACTTTATCTTCTTCTTGGAACATACGATTCAGATGTTTTTAGTAAAAAGCGGTGTATTTCTTGCATTTTGGCTGATTCAACCTAAAGTAATTTAGACAACTCAATCCAAAAGAAAAAAACTTTTTCAAGGTTTTTAATTTAGAAAATTTGGGACTTTAACAAACCTCATAACTGATTTCAGCGTGATAGTTTTTAAAATTTCAAGCATAGACGCTTGAAGTAATTTTCGGGCTTTTTGTGCTTTAGCGAAAAAAGCCTTTACCTCTCTCTATTTAACCTTCTCGCCAAACCCTACGAAATTTATCAAAGAACCCAAAACCTTAACAGATTGTTAGTTTTTTTGCCAACAAAGTAAATAACCATTACAACTCTGCCTAAAATAATAGCATATATCAGCAATACTTTTATTTTTGCATCAGTCCGAGTTTTTCGGATGAAACAGATTGCATCATTTCTCAAAAAAACAAGACATGGCTGACATTTCCGCTCTCAAAAAAACCGCTTCTCAAGTTCGTAGAGATATTTTACGTATGGTTCACGCTGTCAATTCTGGGCATCCAGGAGGCTCTCTAGGCTGTGCCGATTTCTTCGTGGCACTTTATGGAGAAGTCATGAAACATGATGCTAATTTCAATATGGAAGGAAATGACGAAGATTTATTTTTCCTCTCCAACGGACATATTTCCCCAGTTTGGTACAGCACTTTGGCGAGACATGGCTATTTTGAAACAAAAGAGTTAGCTACTTTCCGAAAAATAAACTCTCGTGTGCAAGGGCACCCAGCCACAGAGGAAGGTTTGCCAGGAATTCGTATCGCTTCAGGTTCTTTGGGACAAGGCTTGTCCGTAGGAATTGGCGCAGCATTGACTAAAAAAGCCAACAATGACAATAAATTCGTGTATGTTCTCATGGGAGATGGCGAGTTGCAAGAAGGACAAGTTTGGGAAGCCGCCATGTATGCCGCACATAATAAGGTCAACAATTTGATTGCCACCGTAGATGTCAACAATCGTCAGATTGATGGAGATGTGGATGATGTTTTGTCTTTGCTCGACTTGGAAGCAAAATGGAAAGCATTCGGTTGGGAAGTCATCAAAAGCGATGGCAATAACATGGAGAACTTACTAGAAGCATTTGCAAAAGCAAAAGAGCTCGCCAAAAACGGAAAACCAGTAATCAACTTAATGCAAACAGAAATGGGCGCAGGCGTAGATTTCATGATGGGTTCTCACAAATGGCACGGAGTTGCCCCGAACGATGAGCAGTTAGAAAATGCACTTGGGCAACTAGAAGAAACTTTAGGAGATTACTAAATGGATGTACGAATTTAGATGTATGAAGTACGATTTAAAAACAACTGATAGTAGAAATTTAAAAGCAAAGGCTTGGAAACACTTCCAAGCCTTTGCTTTTATAGCTGGCTTCTGTTACGCATTATAAACATGTGATATTCTTTTTAATTTTATGTTGATGCACTCTGTCTGCTCAAAAAACCTAATTACGTGTGTCATCCTGACTTTAGGAAGGAACTATTTTACAGAGAATATTGACTTTGAGTATTTCCATAATATTCAATAGTTGTCTCGCAAGCTCAACATGACATCAAAAAGATAGTTTTCCAAATAGCAAGAACCATGTTTGTTTATCAATACCATTAGTAGCACTATCATTTTTTTTTGTTGGATTTCATAAGTTGTTTATTTGTGAGCAGAAAATAATATTCCCGAAACCCGCTATCAAATCCTGAGAAGTTAAGAAAGTTAGTCATGGGTCGCCAATTTTGGGAAATTATCTTCAATTTGAATGCTTTTTACTCCAAACTCAACTCCATTAAATTCTAAGTTCAATTTCGGTTTCCTTTCCCCAAAATTGAATGCAAGGAAGCTGGTTGCGGTTTACATGCAAATAGTAAATCATGTGTAGTGTCTTGCTCGACTCGGAGGCGAGTCCCATCGGAGAGTCAAGGTACAGCATGATTTAGTAGTGCGAATCGGATGATCGATGCCATTCTATTTTCGCACAAGCTCTCATTTACAAAACCAAAAACTCCATAACATCAATTATTCAAGAAAAACACTTCGTTTCAAACACAAATCTATACTTTGAGTTGGGAGTTTTGAAGATTAGATTTATATTCAAATCCGTAATTAAGATAAAGACAAAATTCAATGGAAGAAGTTCAGACAGAAAACAAGAAACTAGCACTAGTTACTGGAGGAAACAGAGGCTTAGGCTTTGCTTGGTGCAGGCAACTGGGCAAAATGGGTTTCACAATCTTGCTGACTTCCAGAAACTTGGAGAAAGCACAGAAAAGTGCCGAAGTCTTACAGGAAGAGGGAATTGAAGTTCATGCTTACTCTTTAGATGTTACCAATGAAGAAAGCATTAAAGAAACCGCACTTGCTGTAAGTGAAAAATTTGGGAAACTAGATTTACTCATCAACAATGCAGGAATAAACTCCAAAAGCAGTAATAATGAGCTTACCTTTTTGAAAAACTTCCGCCTTTCTCATCTCGACTCGCAGGAAATTCTCAAAATGATTCATATCAACGGAATTGCGCCAACCATTGTTGCCAAGCACTTTGTTGGCTTATTGGAAAAAGGAGAAAACCCTAGAATTGTAAACATGTCTTCTTGGCTTGGTTCTGTTTCTGGAAAAAACACAGGTGGAAATTACAGTTATGCGACCAGTAAAGCATCACTCAACATGATGACTCGTGCGTTGGCTTATGATGCGCAACCAATGGGAATTACCACAGTTGCCGTAAACCCAGGCTGGGTACAAACTCGCATGGGCGGATTTAGTGCCAATCTTTCTCCCGAAGAATCAGTTCAAAGACTGATTGACAATGTAGTTTCCAAACTCACTATTGAAGATGCTGGCAAGTTCTTCGATTGGGATGGAACGGAACATAATTGGTAAAAAATTATGAATGAAGAATTGAGAATTAAAAATGAACAAAATTGAAGTCTCCAAATTCTGAATTTCTACCTTCCAAAATTGGTAGTTGTAAACGGGTAATGCTAAAGTAGTAATAAATCATAGCGCAAGCGTCCGCTGGGCGGCACTCCGCTTGTGACGAAGTATCCATAAAGTTGCATTACCTCTTTCACACTACCAAGATTTTAATACATTTCATTCTTAATTCTCAATTCCTTTGTCCTTTCTATTCTACTCGCCCGAATTATTGCCAAACTCAAAAGAAATCACTCTTTCTGATGAGGAAGGAAGACACGCTCTGCGGGTTTTGCGAATGCAAGTCGGAGATAAAATACAGCTTTTAGATGGAAATGGAGGTTTGTATGTGGGGGAAATAATCTCCACTCAAGGAAAAAGATGTTTAATTCAACTGACTGATTATCAATATTTTGAATCCAATCGTAAGTTTCAAGTTCAT
Source organism: Flammeovirgaceae bacterium (assembly GCA_047633715.1). GTDB lineage: Bacteria > Bacteroidota > Bacteroidia > Cytophagales > Flammeovirgaceae > JBLIFI01. Next base: position 6,129 of record JBLIFI010000027.1, on the reverse strand, counting down.
ATTGCCATTGCGCCCACCAAAAACACAGACCGAATAGAATGGTTTGTAGAGAAAGCCATAGAAATTGGGATTGACAAAATCACTTTCCTACTCACAAACCACTCTGAGCGAAAGGTATTGAAAATGGAACGAATCCAAAAAATTGCCATTTCCGCCATGAAACAATCGGGGAATTTCTATCTTCCTGAATTGGTGGAGTTAACCAAACTGCCCGCTTTTCTCCAAGCTCAAAGCAAAGAGAACTCACAAAAATTCATGGCTTATGTTCCTGCCAATCCAGCTCAAACTCTATTCTCAGAAAAGCAAGAAGGAGACATTTGTGTATTGATTGGCCCAGAAGGAGGATTCTCCAGCCAAGAAGTTGAATTAGCTGAAAAAGCAGATTTTAAGGCTGTCAGTTTGGGAAAAACTAGATTGAGAACAGAAACTGCGGGAGTGGTCGCTTGTTCGGTTCTGAATTTTTAATAGTATTTATCAACTGCCATCGAATATTATGGATTCTGAATTATCATATAAAGGAGCTTACTTCCCATCTTTTTTCTCCATATCTCTTTCTGGAGATTTTGACACTCAATTAGAAAACCTTTCCGTAAAAGACCTCGGTACTTTTGCCCATGAATATTTGCACTATATCCAAAATATTGACACTTTAATTGGCTTAGCAAACTCTCAATATTTTCATATCTTTATCGCAGAACTCAGAGCCTACATTGAGAAAGAACCTAAGTTGAAATTGCCTTTAAAAAATTTCGATATATCTGAAAAGACTAGGCTAAACCAATCCAGATTTGACAGGAATAAAGAAACAAAGAATAATCACAAAATCCCAAGTTATGACGATATTGAAATAGAAGTAAGTAATAATGATAACATAGTTTATGTTCATTTTGTCTCTAACAGTAAAAGGGTATTTAAAACACAATACGGAAACTTAGCAGTAAAGGAAGGGATGTCATACTTTTTTCAGAAGAAATACGACTCTAACATCACACCCCCAACCATTCCTTATTTATTAACTAAAATATTATGCGAAAAATTAAATCCAAATCTCTTAAAGGAAGAAAAAGCAATAATATTTCTATCATACTTATCTTTAAATAGTCTGAATTGTGGTAAAATTATGTATGAAAATATAATTGACTCCAATAAATTAAACTGGAATACCCCTCTGGAACTTTATAGAAAATTGAAACAGAATACTTCAATTTCTATTAATGAAAAAAAATATTCTGTTCCTCAAGTAAAAGAATTTGCCATAAATAAACTTAAAGAAACGATTAATCATGTGCTGTCTTCTGACATTATTTATTTGAATAAAGTATTCTCAAATATTGAGCATCTATCATCATCCAGCTCTGCTAGTGGATTCATTGAATTGGTAAACAATGAAAATCTAAATAACATAGAACTACTTTATAACTTAATTGATATTTATGGCCTCCCGCACATTTCCACTTTCTCTGGTAAAAACTTCTTAAACGAAGAATCACCAGAACTTATTGAGCTTATCGGTCAAAGAATTGTTGCAAAAAGATTGTTGCATGATGACACAACTTGTTGCTCTATGATTACTTCTTGTCAACAAAACAATGAAATAGTTACAGACGATAATTGTTATGAATATCAATGGAGAAGAGAACAAGAATGTCCATTTAAAGTAACATTTGATAACTGGGGATTACGTGGAAAAATAGAATAGATATGGCATATATATCACTAATCAAACCTTACTTCCTCATATATTTCCCCATAGTTAGCAACCAAATCATCACAATAAATGTGGAGATGGAGATGGCAAAAACCCAAATATTGAAATTCGGTTGGCTTTGGAGCAAGTAAATCCCGAAAAGCATTGTGCCAATTACTCGGAAATATTCCAGCACATAACCTGTCTTTCTCCGCTCCAAAAGCAAACCAATATTTATGATGGCAAACATGACCAAGAAGGCAAATCCTAGCTTATCTTGCCAAATGAATTGGTCAAAATTCAATAAGAAAAAAGAGCCAATTCCCAAGGCAATTACATATTGAGTTAGAATGTAAATATTTAACCGAAGTGGGGCAATCGTATTGAATTTCAAATAGTTACCTCTATTTACTTCTGGTATTTGATGAGTTCCACCTAAATAAGCTGGTCGCCAACCTGGAGGCTTGAACCACATTTTCACTCGGTCAATTCCCTTCATCGGTTTCGATTCTGAATACATGGCTTTCCAATGCACAAAATTTGCCCAAAGCGGATTCCATGAAGCCAGTGGAGTGGTAATTCCGTAAACAGGTGCTTCTTTTTCTTCTGCAAAAGAGCCGAATAATCTATCCCAAATTATGAAAACACCTGCATGGTTTTTATCAATATATTGCGGATTTCTACCGTGGTGAACTCTGTGGTGAGAAGGTGTATTCATTATTGTCTCCAACCAACCCATTTTGCCAATTGCCTCGGTGTGAATCCAGAATTGGTACAATAAGTTAAAGCCGATTGCCAACACAAAATACATGGTTTCAAAACCCAAAAGTGCTACTGGCAAATAGTAGGGAAAAGTAAATAGTTTATGAAACCAACTTTGCCTCAACGCAACCGAAAGGTTATATTCTTCACTCTGATGATGCACAGAATGGCTCGCCCACAAAAAATTGACTTCATGTCCTGTTCGGTGAACCCAATAATAGCAGAAATCAACCAAAATAAAGCAAATCGCAAAACTCCACCAAGTAGCGGGAATCTCGAAAAAAGCAAAATTCGTGTAAACCAAATCATACACTCCAACCGTAAGCACTTTCACGAAAACGGAAATGAGTTGGTCTCCAATTCCGCAACTAATATTGGTTACAGCATCGTTAAAGCGATAGAGTTTCGCTTTCTTGAAATAATTATAAATCAATTCCAAACCAATGAGTATGAAGTAGAAGGGAATGGCAAAAACTACTGGGTCTATATCTTCCATCTGATTAGGCTTGAATTAAATTAGGCAATAAAGCCTACGAATTACGTAAAAAAATCTATCAACAGAAAACCATTGCAACTCTCTATTTTACGTATGAAATAATTGAAAGACAATAGATTCATGAATTCTACTCTTTAAAAGCGAGAAAAGGTAAAATTTGATTCAACCTTACGCCAACTTGTTTACGATTTCCAATTTATTTATCTTTATTCGTTGATTCTGAACAGTTTCTATCTGTTTGCGATAGAAATATTATTGTTGATTTATTATGGTTACTCAAACTACGGAAGGCATAAAAGTGAGTGTGGAAACGGAATATCATCCTGAATATTCTGCCTCTAAAGGCGGGCATTTTGTATTCACTTATCGGATTCATATTGAGAATACAAGCGATTATACCATCCAGCTTCTCCGCAGGCATTGGCATATTTATGAGTCGGACGGCACAATTAGCGAAGTGGAAGGCGAAGGCGTAGTTGGTCAGCAACCTGTGCTTGAGCCAGGGCAAGTGCATAGCTATGTTTCTGGCTGTAACCTCCAAACAGGAATTGGCAAAATGAACGGTATGTATTTAATGGAGCGAGGCATTGATGGGAAACGATTTCCTGTTATTATCCCCGATTTCTCTATGGTTGTTCCTTTCCGATTGAATTAAGGTTTCTTCCCAAGAATTTTATCGAGTTTGTATTTCACTTGTTTGCTCATCCATAACATTTATCTAAAAAAGCATGCAATGAATTAGCCATAAAGCAAAATCCAAAATCGCCATTATCTACATGACAAATTTTCCTATTATGAAAACCTCTAATAGCTATGAAAACGTACTTTCTAGTAAAATTTTCAAAGAGTGGGAATAGTTTTTCAGGTTCAACATAATTAGTTTCAACTTCAAAATGCTTTTGGAGTTCATCCAAATAACTCCTGTATTGACAATTCTCTAAAATTGTTTCAGAAGATTCAACATTTATAAGTCCATCATCTGTTTGCCAACCATCTTCATAAGTAAGTTTGAAAAAGCAAGCTTTGTCTCCAAATTTTACATTTTCACCTCCATTCCGAATTAGAAAACGCTGAATTTCAATTGGTAATACAAAGCCTGTTTTATTCTCAATTTCTGAGATATTTTCCATTGTAAACCGATGAGGGTTTTCAAATATTATTTCATTTTTCATCATTTACAAATTGGCACATTCTCACATCTATTTCCTAATCACCGCACCTAATTCTCTCTCGAACTGATTCATGAATTTGCCCATTGTTTTATCAATCGCCTTATCATTCAAGGTTTTGGAAGCATCTTGGAGAATGAAACTCAAGGCGTATGATTTCTTGTCTTCGCCAATACTTTCGCCTTCATAAACGCTGAATACATTCACGGATTGGAGTAGTTTACGCTCCGTTCTGAAAGCTAATTGCCTCACTTGCTCGAAGGAAACTGATTTGTCCAATACCAAAGATAAATCTCTGCGCACTTCTGGGAATTTGGAAATCTCTTGGAAAGTCACTTTTGGCTTGCCTTTCTTCACAAAATAAGCCCAATCAATTTCCGCATAGAAAACTTCTTGCTTCACATCTGCCAATTTGCAAACGCTTGGCTTCAGCATTCCGAGTTGGGCAATTACTTTCTTATTTTGCTCTAGTTGGATTCCGTATTGGAAAGCAGAATTTTGAACATCGGTACTTTGGTAATTGGTAAAACCGAGTTTCTGCAAAGTCAGCTGAACCAATTTAGATAGCGAGTGGAAATTAGCTTTTTCGGTTGGAGAAATCCAGCTTTCAGCCTGTTTGCTTCCAGTTACGAAAACGGTCAATTTTTCCTTCTCGTCATATTTGTTTTTGGCAGCCACCAAGTCATCGCCTTCTTGTTTTGGGAGTTTGTGGTAAGTCTTGCCGAATTCATAAATCTTTACTTCTTTCTGCCTACGATTTACGTTGTGGGCAATTACTTCCAAACCAGAGAAAATCATGCTCTGGCGCATGACTGTCAATTCAGAAGAAAGCGGATTTAGCATTTCCACATTTCCCTCCGCAGAAAGCTCGCTTAATGAAGCAGCATATTCTGGTTTAGTCAGTGAGTTGGCAAAAATCTCATACGCTCCATTGCCAGAAAGCAATTCGCTTACTTCTGATTTCAGGTTTTCTCGGTCAATTTTAGGAAAGTTTGCCAAAGAATCAGCCCCTAAATTCTCGCTCAGTTCAATGTCATTGAAGCCGTAGATTCTGAGAATATCTTCAATTATATCCGCTTCTCGTTGCACATCCACTCTGTATGGAGGAACGGAAAGTGTGATTCCATCATCAGAATCTTTCAGAATTTCCATCTCCAAACCCTGTAAAATCTGTTTGATTCTGTTTCGGTCAATTTTTTTACCAATCAGCCTATCCACGTTTTTATAGGCAACTTCTACCTCAAAATGCTTGATTGGATTTGGGTAAATATCAACCACTTCCGATGAGATTTCTCCACCAGCAATTTCTTTGATAAGTAAAGCAGCAACTTTCAAGGCTTCCACCGTAATATTCGGGTCAGTTCCACGCTCATATCTGAAAGCTGCATCTGTTTTCAAACTATGCTTCATAGAGGTTTTTCGCACCGACATAGGCGAGAAATAGGCACTTTCCAAGAAAATATTTTTAGTCGATTCACTCACTCCAAACGAAACTCCACCGAAAACACCTGCAATACACATGGGCTCTTCGGAATTACAAATCATCAAATCTGTCTCATTCAATTCTCTTTCCACCTCATCTAAAGTCGTGAATTTCGTTCCCGTAGGAAGCGTTTTCACAATCACTTTATTGCCTGCAATTTTATCGGCATCAAAAGCATGAAGTGGCTGACCCAATCCGTGCAAAACATAGTTGGTAATATCCACCACATTATTGATTGGCATCAATCCAACAGATTTGAGCCTTTCCTGCAACCATTCAGGCGAATCTGCCACCGTGATTCCAGAAATAGTTACCCCAGAATAACGAGGGCAAGCTTTTGTGTCTTCAACCTCTACAGAAATAGGAGGATGAAGATTCTCATTATCAACCTTGAAACTACTTGTGTCAGGAAATTTAATTGGCGAATCCAACAAAACCGTCAAGTCACGCGCTGTTCCGAAATGGGAAGCCGCATCTGCACGGTTTGGAGTCAAACCAATTTCAAAAATCGAATCAGGTTGCAAATCGAAAT
>JBLIFI010000026.1:0-20155 GCA_047633715.1 Flammeovirgaceae bacterium | reverse complement strand
ACACAGAAAACAGCCCAGAGCAATGGATTAAAGCAATTGTAAAGCCATTCTACTCACATTGGAAGATAGGAATACATTGGCTATGCCACTTAAAAAATCTCATTCACAGAGAATTTGACAACGATGTTCTCAAAAACCTTACCGCTCACTAATGATTCCTAATACCAGATGCATCACTTAATTTCCAGTTTTTGACTGCCTCTCCATATAAATCCCAATTTTCATAAAGCGGCTCGCTTGCTTCCTCAGTTTCATATTCTTCAAATAGGTTAGCGTTTTCTCTTATAAAAAATGCTTTATTTTCCTCATTTCCATATTTTTGGTGCAAAGCCGCTTTGGCTCTCTCCCAACTCACTTCTACTTCCGAACCAGAAAAAAATGCTTTGGAGAGTATCTGAGCGTATTTATCGCCTATTTTATTACTCGTCCCAATTACACTCGCATTTGTTTTTGCGCCCAATGCCACCGCAAGTGTTTTGGTATCGCAGGCGTTCAAAAAAATAAGCTTTAGCTTTTTCAGCATTTTGAAATAGTCAACCAGCCCCTCATTATGAGTTTTCTGTACATTCTGCTTGTCAGGTGCATTAGTAAAAATTCCTGTGCTGTTGGCATGCCCTCCAAAATGAAACACCACAATTCTATCTTGGTATTCATTGAAAACATCTTGGATATCTTCTGCGCTGGGGTTATACTCTACAACTACTTTACACCACTCCTCAGCTTTTTGAAAAGACTTCATCAGCACTTCTTGTTCCTTATGTAGCTCCTCCAAATACTCCCTAGACTGGGCTAAGTCGTTCGAGAAAGCTAAGAATACGATGGGTAGATTTTGTTCAGTAATAGCTTGAGGTAAAACGTTTCTCTAAGAAAACTAATTTTCATGGATTATGGTAGCGTTTAGGTAGAAAATAGTTGATATTTACCTGTGAATCTCCTCCATTTAATCAGCATTTTTCCGTAGCTGACAAACTCTAGCTTGTCAGAATTATAGAGATAAGTGGTCGTACATAATTAGCTGTACAACAACTATGTCAGGGTTATTATTTAATAATTTGGCAACCAACTATTTATAAAACCCTGACATAGTTTTTTCTTGTGTTTAATTCAGCCCAAGTACTTAACTGTCATATTCCGTCAAGCTAATGATGCAATCACAGAATCCATAAAAACACAAAACAATGCATCTAAAAACAAAATCGAACCTTGTAAAAGATGCGCAAATAGAATTTGGCACTTTTCATGAGCCAATAGAACGTGTGAATCTGATAGATGCGGATGCTTTTCCTTCGTTTCCAACTCCAAAATGGTTCAAGAATATACGACTGAAAGAGTTCCAAGCTTTTCAAGGTGGAAACGAGGATTTCTTTTTCAATATCGCTCTATTTAATGCCAAAGTCTCCGCTTTTGCCCAAATCAGAATCTTCTATATTTCTACGGGTGAGCATTATATTTATGAGAAACAGTTGTTTCCTACCCGGCTTAATATTCCAGATAATGTCTTGAATAGTCAGGATAGCTATGTCAGTAAAAGCCTATCTATAAAAATAGAAAACAAGCTTTCAGAAGGCTTTATCAAAGTCAAATTCCAAGCAAGCCAGTTCAAAGGAATGCCAGATGTGGAAGGGGAAATTATTGGTCATTTTGAGAATGCTCAACATATAATTGCCAGCATTCCTTTTGCCGAGAAAAAATATATTAGGTGTTGATAAATTTTCTGGTAAACAATGAATACTCATCTAAAACCTTCAACCTTTCTTTTAACTCCTCAATAAGCATATTTAATGGCGAATATGGCTATTTTTGTCTTGGAAGTAAATGATTCAGATGTTGTGAAAAATCAAATAATCACTTGTTTAATGACACTAAAAATATTGGTTCTCTGACAAATTTTGTGGAGGTCAAAAATAGTTCAGATTAGTTGTCTAATTTGGAGGCTGTAATTGATGATTATTCCTTATTTCGTGTTTCATGGAACACCATCAACCACAAAAATTATCAGAGAACCAAAATATTTACAAAAAGGAGGTTTATTTTTTGAAAAAACACAATCATTTTTCGGTAATCTATTAATGAGAGACACTCCCAAACGCAGGTCAAATATTTTGATACAAATGCAAATTTTATTCAGAATCATTTTCCATATCTCAAATCATTGGCTCGAATTTCTCTTTTCCATAGCAGTTCCCCTTTGGTGCCAAATATTTTCACTTCCAGTTTCCTATCGGTTAATGGCCCAGAAACTGAAAACTCTCCGAAATTCCGTTGGTTAACCAGCGTGTTGTCTACATGATTGAGGTTGGGTTCTTTTTCCGTTCTAGGGTAAGTTTTGGCAGTAAGTGGCGAAACTGTAAAATCATAAATAGGATATATTTTTGGATTCTCTTGAAGTTTGCTCAGTTCGGTGTGGTGGCGGTCTCCAGAAAGAAAGATAACTCCTTCAATTTTCTCACTCCGAATTTTACTGATAATCCTTTCTCTTTCAGATGCATAAGCATAAGTAGCGTGATTTTCGTACTTGGCATAAGTGCTTATGAACTGACCACCCAAAGCCACAAATTTGAATGTTGCCTTGCTGTATTTCAGCGCATCAATCAGCCATTGCTCCTGCTCTGCACCTAAAATGGAACGATCGCCAGTAACTCTCTTGTTCGGAGTTCGGAAGTAACGGTTATCCAGCAAGAAAAACTGTGTATCTGCCCAATGGAAAGTTCCAGTAATTCCCTCGTTCACATAATTAGGGTTTGACCAAAAGAGTTTGAATGCCTTCTTGCTCAATTCTTTATTCCAAAAACTACGGTCGGAGTTGTTCGAGCCGAAATCATGATCATCCCAAATAGCATAATTATGTGTAGATCCGAGCAGAGCTTGCATTTCGGGGTTGGAGCGTGTGTGTGTGTAGCGCTTCATAAATCCTGACTCAGAATCCCAATCCATTTCTCTTAGGTAGAAGTTGTCTCCCAACCAAAGCATGAAATCTGGGCTTTTCTTGTGCATGGTTTCAAAAATCTCGTAGTCTCCGCCATAAGGCTTGGTTGGCGGCTCAAATCTTTGCTCAGCAATATACACGCAACTTCCAGTAGTGAATTTGAAGTTTGGCGGATCTTTCCTCGATCGCCAAAGCACTTGTGTTTGAAAACTCAACTCATAATCTCGCTTTACTTCCGTTCCGTTGATGAATAGAGAGTAATTATATTTTTTGCTCGGCAAAACATCATCCGCCTTCAAATTGGCGACAAAAGCAGTTTCTTTTTTTGTTTGGATTTTGCTAGTTCGGAACTTATTGGATGTATTGCCCACTTCCCAATACTCGAAATACACTTCGGCAACCTCTTTAGTTTGTACCCAAAGTGCCACTTCCCGCATAGTAGAATAACCTACCATTGGGCCAGATTGCAATAAGTCGGACTGGGCAGACGAAAGTACCGAAGAGCATAAAATGAATAGAATAGAGAAATATAGTTGTCGCATTGGAAATTATATTGAAAGTTGAGCTATAAAGCTAGGCAGGCAAAACTGATTTATAAACTATCAATTGAAAAATTCACATAATCTTATTGTTTATGTGAATTCCTAAACTTCATTTACTTCCTTAATACAGCTTTTGTGTGGAATGTAGATTTCATGGAAAATATCAAAGTAAAATTAAGCCGAAAACAAAACACCCATTCGCTAGATAGCAAATGGGTGTCCAAAATGGTATTATTATTTTATGCTTTCAGAATGCTATTGCAATTCTGTGATGCTCTCGAATTCTTTTCTTGAGTTCTCCAAAGCCTCGAATTCCTCTTTTGAAGTAACTCGAACTTCTTGCAAGCTTCTGTGTCCTGTTCCTGCGGGAATCAAATGACCCACAATCACATTCTCTTTCAAGCCTCTCAAATTATCAACTTTACCTCTGATTGAGGCCTCACTCAATACTTTGGTAGTCTCTTGGAAAGAAGCTGCAGAAATAAAGCTTTCAGTATCCAAAGAAGCTTGGGTAATTCCCTGAAGCGTTGGGCTAGAAACAGCAGGTTGTGCGTCTCTCACTTTCACTAACTTCATATCCCTTCTTCTTAGGCTGGAGTTTTCATCTCTCAACTGACGAGCAGTTACCAACATTCCTTTCTTGAATGTTGCCGAGTCGCCAATATCTTCTACCACCTTCATATTCAAGATATTGTCATTTGCCTCTCTGAAAGAGAACTTGTCAACCACCTGATTATTCAAGAAAGTAGTATCGCCATTATCCACAATCATTACCTTCTGCATCATCTGACGAACAATCACCTCAATATGCTTGTCATTGATTTTCACACCTTGCAAACGATAAACATCCTGAATCTCGTTTACTAAGTATTCTTGAACCGCAGTTGGTCCCATAATCGCTAAAATAGCTTTCGGAGTAATTGCTCCATCAGAAAGTGCCATTCCCGCTTTCACAAAGTCATTTTCCTGAACAAGAATATGCTTAGAAAGAGATACCAAGTATTTCTTCTTCACACCATCTTTAGATTCCACGAAAATCTCTCTGTTACCACGCTTAATACCTCCGTAGGAAACAACTCCATCAATTTCACTAACTACTGCAGGGTTCGATGGGTTACGAGCTTCAAACAACTCAGTAACTCTAGGCAAACCTCCTGTAATATCTCTGGATTTACCAGCCTTACGAGGAATTTTCGCCAAAATCTGACCTGCTTTTACATTTTGTTCATCCTCTACTGCCAAACGAGCATCTACAGGAATATTACTACTCATAGATTCTCCAGAATCAGTCAAGACGTTAATAGAAGGGTTCTTAGTTTTATCTCTTGTGTCGATAATTACTTTCTCCTTAAATCCAGTCTGCTCATCAGATTCTTCAATAAAAGTAACGCCTTCCTCAATTGCTTCAAATTCGATTTTCCCATCTACTTGAGAAAGAATAACCGCATTATAAGCATCCCAGAAACAAATTGGGTCTCCAGCTTTCATCATATCTCCATGCTTGGCTCTCAACATCGCACCGTAAGGTACATTGTTGGAAATCAAGACCTTGCCAGTTTCATCTACAATTCTAGCTTCTGCAGTACGAGCCATTACTACTTCCAACTTCTCATCGTTGAATTCAGTAGGCACAGCACGCATTTCCTCGAACTCCAATTTACCATCAAATTTTGCTCTCAGAGTAGCATCAACTGCAATGTTTGAAGCCGTACCACCTACGTGGAAAGTTCTCAAAGTTAACTGAGTTCCAGGCTCACCAATGGACTGTGCAGCAATTACACCAACAGACTCACCAGTTTGAACTGCTTTGCCAGAAGCTAAGTTTCGTCCATAACAAGTAGCACAAACTCCATAACGAGTTTCGCAAGTCAATGAAGAACGAACTTCTACTGCCTCAATTCCTACTCTCTCAATCATAGCGCCCATATCGTCAGTAATCATCTGACCAGCATCTACAATCACTTCTCCAGTTTCTGGGTGTTTGACTTCATGCAATGAACTTCTGCCAACAATTCTATCATACAAAGATTCTACAATATCATCGTTTTCTCTCAACGCCTCAACTGTCAAGCCTCTCAACGTGCCACAATCATGCTCATTTACAATCACATCTTGGGCTACATCCACCAATCTACGGGTCAAATAACCTGCATCGGCAGTTTTAAGAGCCGTATCAGCCAAACCTTTCCTTGCACCGTGAGTAGAGATAAAGTATTCCAATACATCCAAACCTTCTTTAAAGTTGGAAAGAATTGGATTTTCAATAATCTCACCTACAGAACCTTGCAAACTTTTCTGTGGTTTCGCCATCAATCCCCTCATTCCGCCTAGCTGACGAATTTGCTCTCTAGAACCACGTGCGCCAGAGTGCATCATCATATAAATAGAGTTGAAACCTTGGCGGTCATTCTCCATTTTATCCATTAGGTTGTTCGTCAACGATGAGTTGATACGAGTCCAAATATCAATTACTTGGTTATATCTTTCGTTGTCTGTAATCAGACCCATGTAATAGTTATCCCAAACGGCTTTGATATCCTCTTTTGCAGCGGCAACTACTTCCATTTTATCTGCTGGAATCAAAATATCATCCAATCCGAAAGATAAACCACCACGATATGCATTGTGGAAACCAATGTCTTTAATATCATCTAAGAAATTAGCTGTTTTAGCCATTCCCACGATTTTGAAGACTCGGGCAATAATTTTTTGAAGTATTTTCTTAGAAAGAAGCTCATTTACATAACCTACTTCCTTAGGAACTGCTTGATTGAAAATGACTCTACCAACTACAGTATCAACTAATTGCATAGTTAATTCTCCAGTCTCATCATTTCTAACTTCTGTTCTGACTTTAATATTAGCATGCTTGGAAACCACTCCTTCATTGTAGGCAATAATTACCTCTTCCGCAGAATAGAAACTCATTCCCTGACCAGCAACAACTTCAGTTTCGTCAGTTACTTTGCCTTTTGTTAAATAGTACAAGCCCAAAACCATGTCCTGAGAAGGAACGGCAATTGGTGCACCATTCGCTGGGTTCATAATATTATGGGACGCCAACATTAACGTAGAGGCTTCCAAAACTGCTTCATGTCCCAAAGGAACGTGAACTGCCATTTGGTCACCATCAAAATCCGCATTAAATGCCGTACAAACCAATGGATGCAACTGAATTGCTTTCCCCTCAATTAATTTTGGCTGGAATGCCTGAATACCCAATCTGTGAAGCGTTGGAGCACGGTTTAACATCACAGGATGCCCTTTCAATACGTTCTCCAAAATATCCCAAACTACTGGATCTTTTCTATCTACAATTTTCTTCGCAGATTTCACCGTTTTCACAATCCCTCTCTCAATCAGTTTTCTGATTACGAAAGGTTTGAAAAGCTCAGCTGCCATATTCTTAGGCAAACCACATTCGTGCAATTTCAACTCTGGTCCTACTACAATTACAGAACGACCTGAATAATCTACACGCTTACCCAATAAGTTTTGACGGAAACGACCTTGCTTACCTTTAAGCATATCACTTAAAGATTTCAACGGACGGTTGCCATCGGCACGAACTGCGTTTACTTTTCTTGAGTTGTCAAACAATGAATCGACAGCTTCCTGAAGCATACGTTTCTCATTTCGGAGAATCACTTCGGGGGCTTTAATGTCTATCAGTCTTTTCAGACGGTTATTTCTGATAATAACCCTTCTGTAAAGATCATTCAAATCAGAAGTAGCGAATCTACCGCCATCCAACGGAACTAGCGGGCGAAGCTCTGGCGGAATCACGGGAACCATCTTGATAATCATCCACTCGGGTCTGTTATCAATATTTTTCCTAGAAGCACGGAATGCTTCCACTACTTTCAGACGTTTCAAGGCTTCCGCTTTTCTTTGCTGAGAAGTATCATTAGCCGCTTGGTCTCTCAATTCGTAAGAAAGCTCATCCAATTTCGTACGAGAAAGCAACATTTCTAATGCTTCTGCACCCATTTTAGCGATGAACTTGTTCGGGTCATCATCGTCCAATTGTTGGTTTTCTCTTGGCAACTTATCCAAGATATCCAAATATTCATCTTCAGAAAGGAAATCTAAGTAACTGATTCCATCAGCCTCCTTAGCACCAGCCTGAATTACGATGTATCGCTCGTAATAGATGATTTGGTCGAGTTTTTTGGTAGGCAAACCAAGCAAGTAGCCAATTTTATTCGGCAAAGACTTGAAATACCAGATATGCGCCACAGGAACCACCAATTGAATGTGTCCCATTCGCTCTCTACGTACTTTTTTCTCGGTTACTTCTACACCACATCGGTCACACACAATACCTTTGTACCTAATTCTCTTGTACTTACCGCAATGACATTCCCAATCCTTTACAGGACCAAAAATACGCTCACAGAACAAACCGCCCATCTCAGGCTTGTAAGTTCTGTAGTTGATTGTTTCTGGCTGGGTTACTTCGCCATGCGAGTTTTCGAGAATGGACTCAGGTGAGGCTAAACTGATGACCACTTCGTTGAAGTCGGGATTAATTTTTTTGTTTCTTCTGAATACCATTTTATAAATTTTGCATTTAAAGCATTTAGAACTTGCAAAGATAGAAATTTTTATTGGAAAGCACCAATGCGCTTAGCAAAATCTTCTCCAAAACTGAAAATAAATGGTAAAATAGTAGGATAGTAAAATAGAAAAGTTAGAAAAAAGAGGTTTTTGTTGGATTTTATAGATTGCGAATTGATGAGTGGGTTTGGAAGAATTATAACTTATTGTTACGCAAAATTGGTTGTTCCTGTTTTTTGGAAGGTGGGCGTGGGACACGCCCACAGGAAGTTCTCTTAGGTGCGTGTCTCACGCACCGCTTTTGCTCGAAATATGGAAATTGCTATAACTGCGTAACATCAGTTATTTACTGTAATTCTCCTATCCTGCTCGGTCGAAATTCTATTTCGACCGTAATCTAACTTCGCATCTCCAATGCCTTTTCAATTCAAAGAACACTACTGGTTGCAGGTTTTTTCCTACAACCTTTTTCATTTTCGGAGCATCCGCTATTTCTTGCGTAGAGTTGGCAGATTTTAGAATTGTAAGAGTCGGAGCGGATGCTACCGACTAGATTTTCATATAGATTACGCTCACTCCCAATTCCATTGCGCCCACAACTTAACTTCGTATCTCCAAAGCCTTTCCATTTAAAAAAACCGCATTCATTTTAGGGTTTTACCGCAAACCACCAAACTGAAAGGCAAGAGGCTTTTAGTTTGGTGGTTTGCGGTAAAACGTCAAGAAATCACCCTAAAATTGCGGAACGGGCTTGAGAAATCATTTCTCAATTGGCGAAAAAGCCTGCTTCCTTCTCATCAATGAACAATTTGTAAAATCCAACCGAACTCTAGATAATTTATAGAGTTTTCGCAATTTGTTGCTACAAAATGGAATAAGGCTCTTATATTTCGGCATTTTTATGCGCAAAACATAATTCAACAATTGAAAATCAGTTAACTGTATTCATTACTAGAGTTAATTACATTGTACTACTTCTTTTCAAAAAACCATGAAATATATATTCATTCTCATTTTTACCTTATTCCTCTCAGCAAGCATTTCCGCCCAATCCAAGCAATATTCTTTGGCGGATTTTTATGAATACGATGCGATTTTAGAATTCAAAACTGATAGTATTTTCGATAAACTGACTGAAAAACAGCAAGTTGCGCAAATGCTTGTGGCTTCGGCTGGAGAATTAGGTTATCCTGAATCGAAAGTAAAACAGTTGGTAAAGGATAATTTAATTGGAGGAATCGTTTTCCTGAAAGGAACAAGAGCGAACCATAAAAGAATGGTGGATGAATTGAACGAGATTTCCAACCAGAACAATTCTATTCCGTTGATTTACAGCATTGATGCCGAGCCAAGTCTTTATAATGGTAGAATCAAAGGCACTCCAAAAATGATGAAAACTATTCAAATCCAAACGAAAGAAGCTTCGGATTCTGTGGCGAAAGTGATTAGCGAGGAATTGAAGCGTTTGGGAATGCACCAAAATTTTGCACCTGTGGTAGATGTTAGCCCAAATAATGCGGCAATTAAAAACAGAAGTTATGGAAATGATGCAAAAAAAGTGGTTGAACTTTCAGATGCGTTTATCCAATCGAGTCAGAGAAATGGAATTGTGGCAACCGCCAAACACTTCCCTGGGCATGGCTTGGTAACGGGAGACACGCACAAGCAAACGGTTTTCATTGATGGAAAGTTGCAGGAACTCCAAAATTATCCGCCATTGATTGCTTCTGGCATAATTTCGGTAATGGTTGCTCACATTACCATCAAAAATAACGAAAAGTACGGAACAGATGGAACTCCAGCTACCTTATCGAGAAAAATCGTAACTGGTTTGCTTAGAAAAGAACTCGACTTCCGAGGAATCATCATTACCGATGCGCTCAACAATATGAAAGCGGTTAGCACTTTAGAAAACGCTACATTGAAGGCTTCAATGGCTGGAAATGACATGCTTTTGATGCCAAAAAATGAGCGAAAAGATGTGGAAGTAATGGTTTCGGAAATGAAGAAAAACGAAGCCTACAAACAACAAGTTGAGCAATCTGTGAAGAGAATTATCAGATTGAAGATTTGCTTGGGGATTTTGTAAGGAACTTTTTGAGGTACGATTTACGAAGTACGATTAAAAAAAACGTGCCTGTCAGAACCTAAGTTCTGACAGTTCTCGAATCCTCAGATTCGAGGAGGCGATTGTTTTTCTAATAAACGACATCTAGTCTTAAATAAAATCCAAACATTTAAAATGAAGGAGGGAGATGTTATTTATTGTATTGATGAGTCAGTTTACTCTACTCATATTTCAAAAAGGAAAGAATACTCTGTTTTTGCAACCAAGGAGAATCAAGTCCGAATAAAAAACAACAATGGAAAGTTTGTATGGATTTCAGACTCATGTTTTTCAGAAAGTAAACCCTCAAATATTGTATCAATCAATATAGATGATGAGATTGAAGATAAAAACAATGACCTGATAAAAGTAACTATAATATTTGAGAACAAGAAAAAATGTTATGCTACATTCATCACTTTCGATTGTGCTAAGAAACTAGCTAAAAACAACTCTGGTTTTTTATTGGGCGATAAATTTATATTCGTAGAAGCGATAAACGAATCAGTAATTAAGCAAATAATAACTGAGCTGGATAAACAGAATAAATTAGATATCGCGACTATTGAATTTCAGTAAAAAAACATGGCTCTATCGTGAATTTGGTTAAAAGGTATAACAAAACTAAGATTTGAAGAAATTATCTTGTTTTTCGAGTTTGTTAAAACTCGAAAAACAAGTAATAAAACTGGTTCAAGCGGGGCTTCCCAAGCGTCCACACTTGAACCTAATAACTTAAACTTCAAAATCATGAATTGCACTCAATACCCAAATTCACGATAGAACCAAAAACATAATTCGTACCTCGTAAATCAAAAATCAAAAAATGCTTTCAATCGTCATACCGATTTACAACGAAGAGGAGAATATTCCCACACTTTACGCTCGAT
Organism: Flammeovirgaceae bacterium; assembly: GCA_047633715.1. Taxonomy (GTDB): domain Bacteria; phylum Bacteroidota; class Bacteroidia; order Cytophagales; family Flammeovirgaceae; genus JBLIFI01. The sequence goes on along the minus strand of JBLIFI010000026.1, from coordinate 9,130 downwards.
TGATTTCTGCCAGTCCGCTTTGGGAAGAAGAGTTTGAAGTGATTTTTGTAGATGATGGTTCTTTCGATTCCTCATTTGAAATGCTTCATGCGCTTGCTCAAAAAGACAGCAGAATTAAAATCATCAAGCTTTCTCGGAACTTTGGGCATCAGCCAGCTATTTCTGCGGGAATCCAAAAAGCAAAAGGAGATGCAGTTATTATTATGGATGGCGACTTGCAAGACCCGCCCGAAGAATTACCTCGGTTTTTGGAGAAATGGCGAGAAGGCTACCATGTAGTTTACGCCATTCGAACCAAGCGGAAAGAGAATATTTTCAAGCGATTTGCTTACAGTTCTTTTTATAGATTCTTGGGCATAATTAGCGAAATAGAAATTCCGTTGGATAGTGGAGATTTCTGTGTGATGGATAAAAAAGTAGTGAAAGCATTGAATCATGATTTGCCTGAAAAAATACGTTTTGTACGTGGTTTGAGAGCCTATGCAGGATTCAAACAAGTTGGAGTGAAGTATGAACGTGCCGAACGTGCGGCTGGAGAAGTAAAATATACATTTCGTAAACTGATGAAACTAGCTTTAGATGGCTTGTTCGATTTCTCTACTTTCCCACTCAGACTGGCTTCCTATTTGGGTATTTTCATTGCCTTTATGTCTTTGGTGGTTGGAGTTTTCTTTGTTTTTCAGCGTATTTTCGATTTCAAAATCTTGGGCTATTCCCCAGCCGATGTACCAGGTTTAGCCTCTTTGGCAATTGGTATTTTCTTTATTGGCGGAGTAACTTTGCTGGTTTTGGGAATTATTGGCGAATATTTAGGAAGAATTTATTTCGAGGTAAAAAAACGCCCGAACCATATTATAGAAGAGTTTTATGACTATAGCGGAGAAGAAAGAAAGTAACTTAAAGAAGTACATTCTTGGTGCATTTGGGATTCTGATTTCCATAGGCGCCATCTATTTATTATTCCAGAAAATAGATGTAGAAAAGTCGGTTGAACTACTCAAAACAGTTCCAACTTATTACTACTTCTTGCTCATTCCAATTTACTTGTCAGGTTTCTTTGTGCGAGCCTTCCGCTGGAAATTGATGCTTAAATCTGAAAATGTCTCATTCAGAAATTGCTTGGATAGTATTGTAATTGGCTTTGCAGGAAACAATATTATTCCTGCTCGTGGCGGGGAACTATTGCGCATGTTCTTTTTCAGCAAGAAAACCAACGTGAATAAACTCACCGCAATTTCCTCTATTGGTGTAGAAAAAATATTGGATGGAGTTGCCCTGATTTCCATTTTGGTAATCACGCTTCTCCTGCAACCATCTTTAATGGAAATTGACTGGTTGCAAAAACTCACTTACACCGTTTCGCTTTTCGTGGTTTTATTGCTTGTCGCCTTGATAATTCTCAGAATTTATTCTGATTGGATTATCAATTTCATTACCGAGAAAAAACTTCCACTCCACAAACTGTTGGCTGGCATTATTGAAAAAATTGCCGATGCGCTAAAATTTCTTAAATGGGATAAATCCACCGCTTTTATTCTTATCCTAAGTATTGTTATTTGGCTAATTGAAGGAGCAATGTTTCCACTCGGAATTCAAGCTTTCGGAGTCACAGAATCCACTTGGTTAATTGGTTTTTTCATGCTTGCCATAGTGAATTTCGGTTTAGTTGTTCCGTCTTCACCAGGTTATGTAGGCGTTTTTCAGGCAATGACTGTAGTGGCACTTTTACTATTCTCCATTCCAGAAGAAACGGCTCTTTCCATTGGAATTTTAATTCACCTTTGCCAATTCATTCCTATCACTATTTGGGGGATTTTGGTATTTTTGATTCGAGGAATGAAGTAGGGAATATACTGACTCGTTTGCTTTTCGCTTTAACTTTCAGAGAAAAGAGGAAGGAACAAAGAAAAAAGATTTGACAAATACAGCGATGAGCAATCCTTTCATTCCTTTCTCTTTTATCCTTATTATTTTGGTTCTATCGTGAATTTGGTTAAAAGGTATAACAAAACTAAGATTTGAAGAAATTACCTTATTTTTCGAGTTTGTTAAAACTCGAAAAATAAGCAATAAAACTGGTTCAAGCACCCACACTTGAACCTAATAACTTAAACTTCAAAATCATGAATTGCACTCAATACCCAAATTCACGATAGAACCATTATTTTTTCCAAAAACCTAACCAAAATCACTTTAACTAAATCCTAATAATACAATGAAAAACACATTCCTAATCCTATTTCTTGCCATTTCATTCCAAGCAGTTTCCCAAAAAGGAAGTGTGAGAAATGACAGCACAATTATCCATAACTTAATCCAAGCAGAGTTTGATGCCGTTTGGTCAGAGTATGATACAACTGGATTGAGCAAATTCCACACAGAAGATTTCCTACTTTTAGAACATGGGGAAGTTTGGAATAATGACACTATCAAGACTTATCAGAAAAGGGGAGTTCTCCGAAAAGACAGACCAGTAAGAACAAATCGTTTTGAGGTACTTGAAGTTCGTTCCTCAAAAGACATTATCTATGCTTCTTACCACAATTTCGCCACCATGACTAAAGATGGAGAAGTAGTTGGAAAGTACCAATGGCTAGAAAGCGTAGTGGCAATCAAAACAAAAGGAGGTTGGAGATTGAAGCAAATGCACTCTACGAGAGTGAAAATCAATTAAGTGAAAGGAATTAAATAACTTACTCCATTATATTTGTTTCTTTTTGGTCTATTCTTCGTTAAAAATAGTGTCCATAGCGATGCTATGCCTACTATTTTTGTCCCAGCGGGGAACCGCTAGACTAGCCTCAAAAACAAACTGCGATAATGGCGCACTTTATTTAATTTCTTTCACTAAGAATTGAGAATTAAAAAAATAAGAATGGGAAAAGCTCTCAAATAGGAAGTAGCCCATTCTTAATTCTACATTTTTCAGTCTTAATTTATTCTCAAACCGCTTCTGCCAAAACTTGCTCAAACTCAGTTTCCTTTTCGGCAACCTTCTCTAAGTTGACGGAAACTCGCAAGGCTCTCAATCCTTGAACTCCTTGTAAGGGTTCTAATTCCACATCTTCCACTTCATCCAAAATTTCGCCTTTACTTTTCAGGAACTCGAAATATTCTAAATATTCTTCCGCATCTTTTGAGCTAGAATAAACAATGGCGATTTTGTTTGGCTGAGTCAATCGCTCATTTGTATCTTTAATGAGTGATTTGTCAATTCGTTTTTTGACAATTTCATAACGAATATTATAGGCTCCATCCACATCGAACTGTCTTTCATCTAACCTAAACCGAACGGAAAGCGAACTGCTGTGAACAAGAATCAGATGAGTAGTCTCCAACTCAATAGGCAATGTAAATTTAACTTGATACGCCTTTCTGGCAATTTCTGACATCATGAGTAATTGCCATAGACGCAGGTTTTTCAAAAACATCTTATGAAATTTCCGCTTCGTCATAGATTGCCCAATGTAAATATTGTATTCTACGCCATCTGTTTTGTACTTCTCAAAATAGTGTGGAAACATTTTCTGCGCCTTCTCCTGCTCCTCTTCTACATAGCTCGAAATCACTTCATTTATCTTGGTCAAGCTATTTTCAAATTCTCTCCGTTTATTGTAAATCACACCCAAAGTTGGGTCAATTTTACTTCTATAATGAGCAATAATTCCACTCATTTCGCTGGACATCAATCCTTCCAAATTATCGAAACAAGGCTCAATTACATTTCTTAGGAAATCAATCACACTCATCTCATCTCCGCTGAAAAGCCCGTCTTCAATGTTCTGAATATTCTTGATGATTTTGAAATACACTTCTTCCAAAATTGGCAATGGATTCAGCTCAATTGCCTGTTCCATAATACTTCTGGTCAGGTTCAAATGTTCCAATAAATCTGTTTGGATTGCATGACTCCGCTCATTGGAAGAGTTGCGAATATCAGAAGCTCCATAAAGTGGATAAACATCTTTGAAAGAAATTGGCTCGACTTCGGCTGGTAACCCACGTTCTTTCTTTTCTAAATAATTAGTAGCGGCTTCCTCAAATCTCCATTCTACAGATGGGTGAATAGAAGTGTATTGGCGTTTAATTATTGACTCCACACTATTCTCTCGCTCCTCGGCATTTCGTTGCAGGGCAATTGAAAAGAGTGGAATAATATCCTGAATTTGTAGCAGTAGATTAGAAGAAAGTTGCCCGATTTTGCTTGCACCCAACTCTATAATTCCAATAATATTCCCATCATATTTCAAAGGAGCAAACACCATGTTTTTCACATGGGAGTTTTCCATAATCTTTTTCCAATATTTACTCTCCTTCGCTTTTTCAGATAAATCGTTTACAATTAGAGGCTTACCTTCCTTTATCACTTGTTGGTACAATCCCAACTCATAGGAACAAGCTACTTGGGCATTGACATCACAACCAATTATCATACTATGAGATGCCTTCCCAAAACGGGTCAATGAATGATTCTGCTTGTTGACAGATACCACTCCCAATTGCAAATCTGGAATTTTGAATAAAGACCGTAATTGATGTTGGAGTTTGACAAATTTCTCATCAACCAGCAAACTTTCCTTATCCAACAGCTCGTATTTCAGTTGCGAAAGAATTTCCTCTTCAGTAACATCCAACAGTTTGAATATGGTAATTCCCTGAATATTAAAATGATGCGGAGGTAAATACTCCATCCATAATTTCAAATCATGTGAGTTATCAACCAACTCCTGAACTTGCTCGTCAGTTAGTGGCTCTGGTTCACTCAACATTTTTACTCGAGTAAATTTATTATTTATATCTACCTTGAAATGTCTGTTCAAGCCTTCTCCTTCAGTTTTCAGGCTCAACAAAATATTGTATTTCAAAGGCAAGGCAATTCCATAGAACTGCTCAAAAATGGAGATATAGGCATGGAGCGTTTTTCGATAAATTACATCATCGAAATCATTTCCTTTTATTACAATATCTTCATATTTTGTCCAATCCTTTCCAAATAAGTCGGTAAAAAGCGGAGTTGTGTAGGCATTTTCCGAAGAGTAAGGAGTGATGGCCGCACTAATTTCAGTCTCTTCCGAAGCGGGTGCAATTACTGCGGACAGCATCATTCTGATGAGCGATTGATGCTCTTCCAAAATACTGTAATCAGAAATCGGTTTCCTCAATGCTGGAACAGCCTCTAATTCTCGTATAATTTCCTTTGCAAGAAAACGCTCGGTAGCTGTTTCAGACTTGCTCAGTTTTTCCCAATAGCCAATTAGCCACTCAAAACTCATAGAAGTTTGGAATGGGAATTCGCAGATATTATATGTAAGTTCTTCTTTGAACATAATGGATGCTTTAAAATACGAGTTTGCTAGTAAAAAAAATGGGTAGTGCTAAAGAGAAAGAGATAATGCTACTTTATGGATAGTTCGGCACAAGCGGAGTGCCGCCCAGCGGACGCTTGCGCTGTGATTTATTCTGCTTGAGCATTGCTTGTTTCACACTACAAAAAAATGAATCGAACTGTTTTATTCAAGTAAATTGCTTGCTGAATATTCGATTTATATAAAAATACTAATTTCTGAGATAACAAAAGAAACTGGCATAGAGTTCTATATTGTCAATCCATAATTTATATCGATTTACGATTATTTATCTAACGCATGCAACTAATCCCCCTCAAACGGGTTATAGATGAACTAGAAACGAAAAATATGAAAGATAAAATATGCCTGATTACAGGCGCAAATTCAGGAATAGGAAAAGCCACCGCCATTGCTTTGGCTCATCAAGGCGCAAAGATAATAATGGCTTGCAGAAATAAAGACAAAGCAGAACTCGCAAAGAATGAAATAATTGGAAAAAGCGGAAACCAAGATGTGGAAATCATGTTAGTGAATTTCGCCTCTCAAAAATCTGTGCGAGAGTTTGCTTCCAAATTCAAACGCAACTATTCTAAAATAGATGTTTTGGTAAACAACGCAGGGCTGATTGCCCAAAGCAGAGAGGTAACAGAAGATGGGATGGAAATTGCCTTTGCCGTCAATCATCTCGGTCATTTCTTGCTCACCAACTTATTGATGGATGAGTTGAAAAATGCTGAAAATGCAAGAATCATCAATGTGTCTTCTGAAGCACACCGATTGGGAACTATCGATTTCAATGATTTGAATTTGGAAAAGAGTTACTCAAATGTAAAATCTTATTCCAACTCCAAACTCGCCAATATTCTTTTCACTTTAGAGCTTTCTAAGCGGTTGGAGTCAGAAGGAATTACTGCCAACTCGCTCCACCCTGGCGTGGTAGATTCCAATTTTGCAGGGAACTCCAGCATATTTTGGCAAGCTTTAATAACTATGGCAAAACCGTTCATGGTTTCCATAGAAAAAGGTGCGGAAACTTCGGTGTATTTGGCAAGCTCGCCCGAAGCAGAAAATGTGAATGGGAAATACTTTGTACGTAAAAAAGAGAAAGAACCCAGCAAAGCTGCCAAAAATGAAGCGGTTGCCAAAAAACTTTGGGAAGTGAGCGAGAAGCTGGTAGGATTGAGTTCCTAATAGAAGTGAAAAAGCAATTCATTTCCTTTCGTCATTTAATCTATTTCCTAAGCTTTCGCTCAATAGTAAAGTTTAGTGGGAAAGCTACATTTTTTGTATTTTCTTGAAATGTTTATGTAATTTATGTTACGCAGAAAAAAAACTAAATTTTGTCGTAGTAACTTGCTCGACTCGGAGGCGATACAGTATGATTTCGTACCACGACTCTCTGAGTCGTTCAGGCATTGCGTCATTTAGATAATGAATACTCGAAAATCGCACTAAAAAATTAAACTCTTGCATAACATCAGTTATGTAATTTGAATGAGGTTATAAGAGAGTTATCCGACATTAAAAGCAACACCTGAAATAAATAATTTATGCCACATTTTGTAATTGATTGTTCTGAAAACATCATAAAAATAAAATTGCCAAAAGAAATTATTCAAAAAGTATATGATACTGCAGAATCAACTGACCTTTTTGACAAAGGAGATATTAAAGTAAGAATCAATCCTTTTGAATACTATAATATTGGAAATACTAAAGATGATTTTATTCACATTTTCGCGAATATTATGGAAGGTCGAACCGTTTCTCAGAAAAAGAATCTATCGGAAAAAATTATTACTGAATTGAAGTTAATGTTCCCTGACGTTCCCATTATTTCAATCAATATTAGGGATTTTGAAAAAGCTACTTACTGTAATAAATCAATGGTGTAAATATTGAAAAGGGTAAACAAGCGACTCATTCCCTCTCGCCATTTAACCCATCTCGTAAGCTTTCGCTCAATAGTAAAGTTTAGTGGAAAAAATACGTTATTTTGTATTTTCTTGAAGTATTTATGTAATTTGAGTAAGGTTATAAGAGATATATAAGTAACTGGTACGTGTATCGACACGTTCTGCTCAATTAAGAAAAAATGAAAAAGCAATTCGACATAAAAATTCTTCGACAACATTGGGTAAAAGATGATGGAATAGATAACCCAGAAGATTTATGTTCTCACGGAGAAGTATATTTAAGAATCGGAGACAGAGAAATATCAAATAAAAAAACTGGTTCGTGGACTCTAAGGAACGGGGAATAAATAAATGCGTGTTTTGTCGCAGTTTATTTTTGAGGCTAGTTTAGGCAAAAAAGTTTGGCATAGCACCGCTACGGCAAACTTTTTTAACGAAGAATAGCCCAAAAAGAAACAAGAGAAAGTAGCATCTTATTTAATTTCCGTTCCTAAGTTCAACAGCCCTATATCTAATGAGAACTCTAAATGAAAATTACAAACCAGATAAATATGGAAACCAACTAATTCCTTGTTGTGGCAATTTCTTTATAGCAGATCCTGATGATGATAGTTGTGTGATTATTACAGGATATCCAAATGGAATAGACTGGACAATTGAACATATAGAAAATAATCAAATTAAACACATCGCAAAAAGTGGAGAAGAAGGAATAATTGGTAAAGAAGAATATCGAAAGATTATAACTGATTTTGCAAGTCAGATTGAAACATTCTATAATGAAAGCCAACCAAAGAAATTACCTAAAGATGAATTTGATAGAAAAGGATATGAAGCATTCTGGAAAGAGTGGGAATATTTAAAAGAGAAATTGAAAAACAAAAACTGAGCAGAACAATGTATATGCGTCAATGCTCCCAAAAGGTCGCACAGCGCATATACGAACCGTTGCGTTCTTATATCTTACCTCTTCACCCAACCTTCATTCCCAACAATGGCGAAAGACTTCCGAAACATAAATTCTCGCCTGACTATTCCCGAACTAACCGAACAAAAACATAAGAAAAGAATAGACAGAATAGCCAATCATTGATTCCATAAATCGAATAAAAGATACCTGCAAAAGTATCTTGCTCGAAAACCGTAGAAAGCTCATTCTTTAGTTGCCAATTCACCCAAGCGATTCCGTAAATCAGCTTCTCCACAGCAAAAACTGCCACAAGCCATTTTACTTTCTCAAAATCCTTGGCAACCGCGAGGTAAGCGAAGCCCCAAACTACAATCATCAGCAAGCCAAAATTGGACATCACTATATTGTCGAATTGGGGAATGTACTCATTGGTAAAACATCTCGAAAAAATCAGAATTGCGAAAATGTTGGCAAAGCCTGAAAGGATAAATCCTCTTTGAATTGTTTTTGTAGTCATGATATTTTCTTTAAAAAAAAGCGGTATTGCTCTACAACAGTTTTGGAGTAGAAAAATTGAATCTGATGTGATTATTCAAAAAATCATTGTTAGACTATTTTCTATAATGCTAGACATTTTAGTTTCTGCCGACATTTCCCACCCTAATTTTTCAAATCCTGTATTTAATAAAAATTGATTATCAGTTATTTAAATAGAAAATATGGCTTTTTATAAATTGTATTACGCTTTTGGAAAATGGAGTTGAAAGAAACAAAATTTAGCCTATTAGCTGTCAGACACCTTAAAGGTGTCTGACAACTTTGCATAAAATGGATGGCTCTATCGTGAATTTGGTTAAAAGGTATAACAAAACTAAGATTTGAAGAAATTGCTTGTTTTTCGAGTTTGTTAAAACTCGAAAAACAAGCAATAAAACTGGTTCAAGCGGGGCTTCCCA